>SFAU01000255.1 GCA_007096045.1 Microcystis novacekii Mn_MB_F_20050700_S1
TCTGAATTGTGAGTTATAACTATTATAATCTCATTTCTCTTTGTGCTCAAGTTGAAGATTTTCTAGTTTTTGACTGCTATAAGTATTAATACTCATTGCATAAGTGAGATGCTCCCGTTGGATAGTTGGATGTGCCAGGGCCACGGCCATAGACGATCTGAGCCACACTAGGAGAAGCGGACATTAGTCCCAAGGCTAGGGGAAAAGATGCAGTAACAGCGAAGCGCCAAAAAACTCGCGGCGGGAAGCTCGATGATATGAGTAATAGAAGAGACATGGTAGTAAAAGAAATGATAAAGGAGGACAATTGGGGGCTCTTCTCGACTTTGTGTGATAATTTTTGCTTATGGAATCGTGAAATACTTATCAGACAAGACTTTTAGGACTATCTTGCGGATATTCTATCAGTATAGACCCCGTTTCCACACAGAGAGGACACCTAAAGGTAAAGGAAACACCGAGAGCTAAACAAGGGTTCGCGGTGAGATCATTCATCCAATTAGGGTGGTGCTGGAAGGGCGAATCATCTCCCACTGGTTGCTATGGTTTGCCCTAAAATTTTTCTGTGGGCAGCAGGGGCGGTTCTTTGATCGGATCGATCGGGACGGGGTAGTATTTACCTTGTGCGTCCACCTTGGGTTTTGATGATACATATCCAGGCGGGATTTCCGTGTATGTGCCATCGGGATTCTGAACCTCATTATTCTTAGGCATGATGTAACTCCAAATGAAAGTGTGCTGTTTTTTGAATATCAGGTTCGACTTGTTTGAACCTGATATATTTAGTAGAAGGTTTAACTCATTTGCTTTCCTTCTGCCCGTTAGTAGTTGTTAGCTAAACCGACCTATACACTTGAAGGCTAAATTCTAGAAACTCTTAGGTCTGGCAAGGGATGATCAGTTCTGGAAAATCTGGAACTGAGCCATCTTGTCTAAATCTAGATCTCCCCAGTTTTTTTCCGATTTCCTGTATAAGCTAAAATGGCTGACATCTATTGATCAGGTGAGCTAATCGCAAGCTCAACAAACTTCGGGAGAGCGTAGTATGAGTGCTGCATCAAGATACTGCAACCTTTGGCGCATTGACCCTGCCAGCGATCGCACTGGATATAAGCGTTGTTTCCTCCCGTTGGCAAATGATTTTTTTCAAAGCCAAGGGTTAAGTGAGGCAGAAGAGGATAGGGGCGATCGCTCCCAACAGAGAAATCTCCAGACTGATTTGCTATCCCGCTTTCAAGCTCCAGCAGTTGATACCACAGAGAGAGCGCGGGCGGGTCTATGCCTGCGCTGTTACGTTTCTGAGCCGATTCTCAACGCCTGCCGCAAAATCGATCGCTTGTTCGGAGACGATCGCTCCTTTACTTACCGAGATTTGCTGCCGTTTGTCCTCAATGACGACGGGAAAACGCTGATGGTTTTAGACTCAGATGGCAAAACCTATCTCACCTTAGACCCCACTGGCAAGCCTCAAACAACGGCTTATCAATGTTTCTCACTGCAAATTCTGCGAACCTTTAAGCCCAACGCTCAATCCAGTATGAGCTTAGATAACTGGACTTATTTACAAACCAAACAAAATCCAGAATTAAAGAATTTTTTATCCGAGTTTGGCTTCAAACAATTGAGCGACTGGGCGCTACTCAATCGCACTCGCTCGAAACAATTGCAACAACTGGCAGAACGCGATCGCCACTTAATTGCCGCCTTCCACGCTGTCTATCGTCGAGACAGGCATCAGCAACACCGGGGTACGAAACCCTGTCTAGACCCCACATCAGTACAACTTCAAGAGATGGTGACTTATTTAAAAGCAGGAAATATCACAATTCAGCCCAACCAATTGATCACAGAACTGCGAAGAGTGGCACTACAACTTAGACAATTTGACCTTTGGAGCCATCGAGAACCGTTAGAGGTTGAAGATCCAGAGACAGGCGATCGCCTGATTCGCTCAGAGCTGCCGCAGGATATTGCCAGTGAATATAATGTGGAGCAGCAAGAGCAACAAGAAATGTTGGAATTCTTCCACAAACAGCTTCAACTTGCCTTAGTTCATTCCATTAAGCAGGCAATTAGCGATCGCATTACTTATTTAAAAAAAAGCAAAGGATATGCTGCCTTCGCCGATCGATTTATTCCAGGATTACACCTCTATTATTCTCAGGGCATCGCCCTGAAAGAGATTGCTGATTTATTAAAAATGTCTGGTTGGGCGCAAGCAAGACGGGTGTTGAATCCGGGAGAGTTAATTAACACTGTTCGGACGTTGACAATTCGCCAAGTGCTTGACCAAATGCTGAAGAAAGCTGAAGAGAAAGGACTGACTGCTCTTCCTCCTCAACCCGATTATTTAGAAAATTTAGCCAAGCAAATCGAGGCGCTGGCAGATGCAGAAATATTTCAGGAAGCGTTTGAAGAAATTCAAGCGGGAAAGAATCGTCTGATGAAAAGTGTATATGCTCAACAGCTTTGCTTTTACTTAGAAGAGTGTACAAAGGTTACACAAGGAGTTTCGTAATGTTTAGCTTAAGAGCGATCCCACCAGATTTAAATCTTAGCCGACCTGAAGCCATAAGGCTTGAACCAGAACAGTTTGAGCAGGCGCTAGTCAATCCCCTGGCCAGTCCCTCAGTCAATGAAGCGGGTCAGTGGCAACTCTATCTGAATGCGCTGGCACTATTGGGTTTTGAGCAATGGCTAGAGAAACGCGCTCCATCACACTTCATCGATCGAACTCAATGTATCAATCATATTGGTGCTGTTTACAACCTGAAAATTGATGAATTTAAGCTAAATTTAATTGTCAAAGAGCAGGTTCTAGATGAAGTAGTGGAAATTCCCAGAGAAGCGATCGAACAGCCGGCTCTTGTCGCTCATTTCTATGTCCTGCTTGAGGTCTGTGAAGAGCAGCAGCGGTTAATGATTCGAGGCTTTTTGCGCTCTGACCGACTCATCAATTATTGCCATCGGGTCAGTGATAGTCTGCAAAACGGTTACTATCAAATTCCCCTATCTGTTTTCGATCCTGAACCCAATCATTTATTGTTCTACTGTGATTTTCTAGAACCTGCCTCGATACCATTGCCCGTTATTTCAACGGAGCATACCGCAACGCCTGAAGCAATCTCTGAAACCCCATTAACCGCATCTCAGGAAACTCCCATCCAGTTAGGACGGTGGATACAGGGGGTCTTTGCGGCAGGATGGCAAGCGATCGACGATCTGTTTAGTCCAGAAGTTCATCTTGCTTGGAGTCCTCGGAATCAGAGAGAGGGTGCAAAACGCGGCAAGCTTATTGACTTGGGGATGGAGTTGCAAGGACAGAGAGTGGTCTTGTTGGTGAATGTTACAGAAGAAGCCGATAATCAGCTATCTGTGCTGGTTCAGTTACATCCGGCGGGTGAGGAGCGATATCTGCCACCCCAGATCAAGTTAATGTTGCTTTCTCAGGCAGGTAAAAAGCTTCAAGAAGTCCAGTCCAGAACGCAAGATCACTATATTCAACTGAAATCTTTTAAAGGGCGCTCTGGAATCCCTTTTAGTATTGCGGTTAGTCTCGGTGACATCTACCTCTGCGAGAATTTTGAACTCTAGGCGTTGGATTGTTATGGGCGTTTTCTACGCAGGCAAAACTACCTTACAGGGGATAGAATTTATAGCGTTATTGAAAGAGCCAAACTTTCGTTCTATCCCTAGGAGCGTTCCCCATGACGGCAATTGCGATCGATGACACCGGAAAACTAGAAATTCCTCTAGAAATCCCTCAACAACTCGGCATAACCACAGCCCAATCCCTCAATCTTGAGGTTAGACAAGGCTGTATCATCCTACAACCCTTGGAGCAAGAAGCTAAAGTCCAACGTCAAGGCAGTGCCTTAGTGCTAGAAACCCCGCCCCTCGGCAATCTCGATACCCTTATTGATGACCTCCGCGAGGAACGCATTCAAAGCCAATTGCCTGCATGAGCCTTTCCCTGTCAAGTCTCTAGGTTGATGCGTTTCATTTTTGAATTAGCGTCTGTATGGCGTTGCTGAATCAAGATATGAATACTAATTTTGCACATATCCACAAGTTAGCTTAGTCCTAGGCTTTAAAAGTTGCCTAGAGGACAATTCATACTTAAAATCAGCAACGCCCGTCTGCATTATATAGTCTTTGACGCAGATAAATAGAGCGAATATCCCAAACTTCTTGCCCTAAGGTTTGTCGAGGGGAAAGAGTTAAGTCTGGACTTTTACCATAAGATGAGCGATCGCTTGACTTTTAAGACTGTCGCTACAAGATTAGCGTGCCGCTTCGCAGTGCCTTCGGCATCGCACCGCTGTAGACTAAAACGCTATTTGTAGACATCTCCTCTAGCGCCAATTGTGTAAATTTCAAGGTCAGCAGAATCAAGGCTTACTGCAAAGATAACTCGAATTTTGCCAACCCGAAGCCGATAAAATCCTTCCCATTCCCCCTTCATCTTCTTGATGTCGAGAGCGGTAAATGGAATAACGCCTTGCTCTTCAACGGCGATGAGCAATTGGCTGAGTTGACCTTGAATTCTGGTAAAGTCTTCAGGGTTTGCCTTCTGCAAAAACTTAATTGCCTGCTTGTGAAATTTGACCGCCATGTTTGACCCAGTGTGTCATGTCAATAAGTTCGTCATCGTTATAATCTGAAGGAAAACCAAATTCAGCTTCCATTTCTGCTTGTTCTTCATCACTCACGTAGGGCATGAGAACCTGACACAGCAATAGTCGCTCCTCTCGCAAGACTTCTCGAACACTTTCCTTGATTAGCGCTTTTAATTCTAGAATTTCCATTTGCTTTTTCCTTGGATAACTAATCGTCTCACACTTTTACTAGTCCTTAAACTGTCAGATAGCCAATAACGTTGGTTTCAATGTAGACAGTTTTACTCACGGCAATTATCAAACCTCTTCATGCCCCATATTATACCGCTTTGCGGAAGTCAAAACTCACCGTTCGCTTATTTAAGAAAGAGACAGGGGAATAAATCAGCCTAAAGGCAGTCGGTATAGGGATTAGAGTTATGGCAATCGGACTTGATTTGTGTTCATGACCAACAAGCGATCGCCATAATCAACAGGCGATCGCCAAAACCAACAAGCGATTACCATAATCAACAAGTAACGGGCTACACCAAGACTTGCTTTCCGTTCCAAGAACTACCGTGTATTACACGGTAGTTCCCGCGCTCTTCTTAATGATGCCTCTTTGAGGACACAGAATTTGGGGGGGGGCAAATTTGCGTAAAATATACGCAAATCTTTCTTTTATTTGAGAAGCTTAGCCCTCACTGTTTAAAATTAGCTTTTACCTGGACTAAAATCGTTGACTATCTTGATTTAATTTGGTATATTTAGGAAACTCAGATGCCACAACAAACTCAGGCAGGTAGAAGATAGATTCAGTAACTTTCATTAAAGCTAAAATTTGTTTTTGTAGAGGATTAAGAGCTGTAATTTCCGTTGAGCCGTCTCGGTGAAAATAAAGAGTAATCCCACTGAAAGCCGCTAATAATCGTTCCGCCGTCGGGCGTTCAGTAGTCCGTTTGGGATTACCCTCATAAAGGCCAGCGAGGGACTTTTTTTCGGTGGCCAACTGACGGCGAACTACAAACTCCATTAAAGTAAAAACTTGCAGAGCAATAGTGAGCAAAAACATCAAACCTCGAATCTTTTGGTCATCTTGAAAATAGATAGGTAAAGCCGGCAGACGACCTCGTTTAAAACGATGAAATCCTCGTTCCGGTTGCCATTGTTCTCGATAGGAAAAAACCGCCTTTTCTAAGCTTAGTCTTTCGGAGGAAGCATTAGTAACATATAATCGCCAACCAGCTAAAGCTTGAAAAGCCTCAATCTCTGTCTCAGACCGATAATAAGTTAAGCTTAAAGTTGTTTGACGCACACGACGGAAATGGCTGTTGGCATTGGGACGACCGCTCCCCTCATACACCTTGTCATAGTGAATCTTGGAGTCGATTTTCACGACCAGATAATCAGTAACTCGATAGAGTTTGAGAATTTCGGTAACTTTTTTCTCTAAAATAACAACATCTTTTCCCGGTCGGTCAGCCAGTTTTTTTAAGGCGACTTCTGCTTTGAGAAGACGTTTTGAGAGTCCTTTAAGTTGACGCTCTTGCAAGGAGTAGGAACAAACCGCTAACCATCTTTCTGACCACTGATGCCACTGTTGGCTATCAGAATCAAACCAAAGACTACCCAAAGGAACTTCAAAACCTTGACCCAAAGATGAGTCAGTATCTTCAGTATCAGGAGCGATAATTTCTCTGATGTTTGTCGGCGGATTAGCTATCCAATCAGACAAGATTTTCGGACGAGGGTGAGTCATGGCCAGAGGAAAACAGTAAATTCCTCCTTCTTGATCCATCATGGCTCGATTGTCCCAACTAGAAGCCTTGCAGTCAGCGAGAAATAAAAAGTTTTTGTGTCCAATGATTTCCGCCAGATTCCTCCAGGTAGGAAGATAATGGGATTCATCCGCGCCTTGACCAGGTAAAGTTGCTCCCAACAAAGGCAGGCCATTTGGGTCTAAAGTTGCTAACATTTGACGGTATTGTACTAGATCAGGGCGGCGGTCTTTGCTATAGCCGAAGTTGAGCAGAGATTCCCCATCCCTCTGTTCTGGGGGCTGATGGTAAACGGAAAAACTGGTAGTATCGCTGCGAGCCTGGTCAGTGGGCAATTCATAAGCCCGAATTAAATGTTGTCCTAGCTTAGTTTCGATGGTTTCGATGGAGAAATGCTTATCAGACCCCAAAAGCTTTAATAAATCGGCTAATCTATCATCAGTAGCATCTTTTACCCTAAATTTCCAGCCTGTTGCCCACTCCAAGATGCGATGATCGGATGCCACCCACGGTTCAATCGCACAGAGTCGATGGTCAGCTTGGCTAGTCATGTAGGTTAATAACAAGACCGCCAGTTGACCGTAGCTTAATCCCTGTCGATTGCCATGAGGGGGTGGTAACTCTTGGTCAATTAATTTTTCAATCTCCATTTGTTTGAGCCAATGAATGATGACTGGCAGGTCGTCGGCTCTTTCTGATTGAGTTTCCTTCAATGTGTTCGCTTCTCTAATCTCTCAACTGCTTACCCAGAGTACACTTAAGCCAATTTATTTGGCTAGAGGCATTTGATTTAAGCGAACCGTGAGTCATTAGTGTCGCCAATTCGAGAACGAGTCAGAAGTTTACTCTCTTCAGGAGCGGATGATCAGATTGGCTCCAGGGAGAAGACTCCTTTGGCTAAAACCGTTCGCACCTGCCGGCAA
>SFAU01000256.1 GCA_007096045.1 Microcystis novacekii Mn_MB_F_20050700_S1
CTCTCGCGCTGTTGTAGAGTGGTGGTCATTGGTTTATGATTCCTATTAAGTTATCGAGGTACGATTGATTTGATGATGTCTCTATCTTAGAGATTTTGTAACGGTTTGTAAAGGGGTTTAACAACAAGATTACTTTTAGCACTTATAAGTTTAACTTATATAATATGACTAGAGGTCCCATAGCGACCACTTCGGTGCGTGCTGATTGATATTCCTCTTCATTAGTCGTGTTCGACAGCAGGAATTCGGCCCGACGCTCGGGGCTGTAAATCTCCACAGCCATGGCCACTGCGGGACAGTCAAGAATTAACTACACATTTTTAGCTTTGATGATGTAATTGACGTAGATATTCTTGGGACGGGTTTCATTGCCCCCACTGTCAGAAGTAGAGCCATCAACACTACCTTGATTGTCATAGGGTTTATCATCACCGTCGGCCCCGCGAAAGCTTCGCGGCCATAGCATGATTTTGTGGTTGTGCGTCTTAAACTCATCCTGTTGATAGGAACCAACATTATCACCAGTATTTCCCCCGTTAACCAAAGCGACACGAGATTTAGCATCAGGATCCTTTCCAGCACCCCCATCTACGCCTCGCAAAAACATTCCTCGTAGATCAGGAACATTGAACTGATTCCGGAGATTCCCACCAAAGAAAAATCCAATGACTTGAGATAAGTCCGGGTAATCAGTGACATCATATTGTTCACCGTCGCAGACAAGCCAGCCTTGATTGGCTAATGATACCCGCACACTTGATGCGTACACATCGCCACCGTAAGGGAGAATTGTTCCAATAGGTACTCCTTGAATTACTGGTAGTGCCGTAGTTTCTAAGTTGGTTTCAGTTTCTTGTGTCATAATACAAAGTCTCCTTTGTTTGATTTGAGTGTTTACTTGATTGTTCAATCCGTTTTAATAGGACAAGAAATCGGGTTTTAGGATTTCCTGTTATGGGGGACGGATTGATTTTTGCGGTGTTGGATTTTTCATAATCTATAAATTTGCTTGCTGAATCAAACTCCTTATTTTGGAAGTTTTTAGATATTATAAAGTTCGCCAACGTCCAAAAAATCCCTCTCGTCCACGGATAGGAAAATAACTACCACCAAGCAACGCTGTCCAATTTCTTTCTGGAGCGATCGCCGTCAAAAACCGATTGCTTCTGCCTGCAGATGCTGCTATATGCTCGAAAGCTGCATTTCTATTTCCTGGATATCTTGCTAAATTTCTCTGTAGCAAACTCGCGAAATCAGGTCCCCTTCGATGACCATAGGTTAGGATGTCTCTAGCATTGAGTATCTGACGAAGAGGAGATAACGTTCTCTCTCTATAAGTGATTCTAAGTGCGTGACGCGCGTTACTAAGAACTCGAGCGCGTTCTTCTGCAGGTACAGGTAACCTCCGTGATCTTAATGCTATATTTTGCCTTCCTAATGCTCTTGTCTCTTGGAGATAACCTGCTCTAAGTCTACCCATGTAGCGAGAATAAGCTCCAATAGTCCCTCCAAGGACAGCACCTGTTACGGCTCCGAAAAGTGTTGCTTCTCCTAGATTTTCATGCCATTCTTTTCCTGTGGCTAAATTATTCGTTAGTTGTCCTGCTGCTGAACCTGCAACTCCACCAACTGCCCCTGCGACTATGCCTTCTACAATAACACCAGCACCTAAAGCAGTTGCTCCACTTGCGGCTACTGCTCCCGCAGCAAAACCAACAGCACCAGCAACAGCACCAACACCTACAGCTATGCCAAATTCATCCCATTTGAATTTTTCCCCCTTGATTGCTTTCTCTATTCCATAACTAGCACCACCGATCACAGCCCCTATAATAGTACCTATTAAAAGGGCTGCTAAGAATCCGAACTCTCCATCAGGATCGACCATATTGATCGGATTATTACCCGCATACAGATAAGGACTTGCAAATTGACCCTTGGTATCTGTAGCATAAAACCGTCCCAACCGAGGGTCATAAAATCGCGCTCGATAGTTATATAGTCCCAACTCAGCATCAAATTCTTGCCCTGTATAACGATAACTAATCATCTCAGGATTTCCATAAGCAACCCCCATCAAGTCCCCAAAGGGTAGATAATCAAAGGCAACAATAACGGTTCCAGTTTCATCCACCACCACACGGGTTGAACCGAGATGATCTTTCAATATGGTGTAAACTTTACCCTCTTTTACCAGTGCTACCAAACCTCCCAAACCATAGATATACTGAATCGGTTGGTTACTCACTTCCAACAGAGGATAATCATTCAAACCATGAACGTATAACTTCCCTGCGGTTTGATTTCCCGAACTCTCAACCGTTTTCAAAACTCGCTGATTTCCGCCATTATACTTAAAGGAAACCTTGCTACTCTCAAGCTGTACCTGAGTTGTCAACTGAGTTAAGGGATCATAATCAATCTTAGATATGTGGCGATGAGATGCACTTGTAACATTCCCATTAGCATCATAACTATAGTTTTGCGGTTCACTGCTATTACTAACCCCGTTGACCTTATCCGTATTCGGGATATATTGATACTCACTGGTTGTATCACCCTGTTTTAAGGTTTCAATATTGCCATTAATATCATAGCTAGTCGGTTGACCTACCCCTAAACTTGCTTGCTCATTTTGGCTATTTTGGGCAACTTCTAAACGTCCTAACTGATCATACTGATATTGATAGTCATAACTTTGAGGGGCATTTTCCCAAGTCCCGTAATTCAGGCTATTTTTAGCAATATTGCCATTATAATAGCCCGAACCTTGATAACCATCCTCTGTATAAGTAAGAGACTGTTGCATCAGGAGGGAATTATCCGCTTTCTGGTTATTAATGCCAACGGGCCACCCAGGCGAGTTATAGTTAAGATTGCGCTTGATTCCCCCATTATTTAGGGTTGTGGTTGCTACACTGCCATCAGCATTATAAAGATAATTCGCAAAGCGTTGAGGATTGTCCGGTGTTCCTACTGCAATGGTTTCACCTAAACTGTTATAACTGTAAACCACTTCAGGAATACCATTACTAGCATCAGGATAACGAACCTTAATCACATTACCGAGATTATCGTATTCATAGCTAACGGTTTGCGCTACATATCCCGTCACTGTCAGGGTTTTACTCGCTATATTACCCAATTGATCATAATCATAGACCTCTTGAACATCGGTGTTACCATTCCCTTGATTACTACTTAAAACCTTCCATAAACGCCCTATTAAATTTGGATTTGAACCATCGCCATCAAATATATACCGTTTACGCCAGTTCCCTTGTTCGGGATAATTGGGGTCAGTATTCGCTTGGTTCTGTAAGTTTGTTCCATCACCCCAGTCTCCTGAAAACCAGCCTTCCTCAATTAAACGACCAATGACATCATATTTTTTATAGTAGATAATCTGAGTTGCTAACCCCACTGCATCCACCATAAAGCGAGGCCGACCTGCGATATCATAAATATACTTAGTTGTCCCTGAATCTGGATCAGTTTGACTGATCATTTGTCCCAAGAAATCATACTCCATCGTGATTTCCCAAGCATCTGGTTGAGAACCTTCAGGAGGATTAAAATGATTAGGAAGTAATATTTTAATCACATTTCCTGCATGATCATAAATACTGCGACTGGTTTGATAAATGTCGCTTCCAGCTTCAATAGGACCCGCTTTTGTGGCTACAGTCCGTCCTAATTGATCTTTTAGGGTATAGATAGAAGTTCCATCAGGATCGGTTACTTTTTCCACTAAATATTGATCAGAAGGATAGTTATCGCCGGCAAAAAATCCTTGTAAATTAGTGCCATAATCACTGGTAGTAATATGAGTATTACCATTACCAATAGCAAACGCTTTCCCCGCTATTCCTTGCTGAATAGGACGACCTAAAGGCGAGTTTTCAAACACTGTTCTAATATAAGGATAGCCTTCATCTTCGGGGTAATAATTAGCAACTTCTCCCGTTAGAATACCGGAATCCCAATTAACACTCTCAACAAATTTTTGCCGATAACCTAAGAGGGTATTATTAAACCGCGCTGTTTTTGTACCAATAGCACCACGATCTAAGCTATCATAAACGGTTGCTGATACTAGACAATTACTTCTTTCTAATGCCTGAGTTTGCCGTTCTTTTCCTGCACCATCACTATAGGTAATGCCAATTTGCGGATTTTTAAAAGTGACAATATTAGAAAAAGCAACTTTATCCGCAGTAAATAACTCTAACGCACCCGTAACATTACCATCTATGGTTTGAGCAAATATCTGTTGACCATCAGCATAGAAAAGCAGTACATTATTAGCAGCAACTAATAACCATTCATGGGGCATTAAACCGGTATTTGGGGATTGAGAAGATACACCATTAAGGGTTAAAGTCCAACCTTGATTTTGTGTCCATGTCACCGTTAATTGATTCCCTATACCAATACCTAACGGTTGTTTCGGTGTCTCGGAAGCATGAACCGATAACCTGACACCATAGTTACTAAAAGATGCGGTAGATTGATAAGTAATACTGTCCGATGTATTGCCAGTATGAACTAAAGCACCATTTTCTACTTGCCAATTATTAGGTTGAGATGATGACCAATCATTTCGCCATTGTTCCCCATTAATAAAATTAGCATAAACTCCCCCTAATGCTGCATCAATACCGAGACTACTATTAGGTTTATCTTGAGGAAAGACATAATTTATACTATCAGTATCTTGTCGATTGAGATAGGAAGTAGTAACAGCATTGACAGTTTCATTAAGTCCAATTTCTGCTACTTGTCTTTGGAAAGAATCATAGAAACTACGCACCGTGTCGCCACTATTTCCTAATTGTGCTGTTACCAATTTATATTTAGATTCATAGACATTAGCTTGGAAACCTCCCATCAAAGGAACAAAGCAAATATCATCAATCAAAAAAAATTTAGAGGCTTTTTGATTAGAGATTTCTAGACTTAATTGTGTCCCCTGAATTTGACTCGGATTAACAGCATAATATAAATACTGCCACTCGTTTTCAGTGGTTTCAATAGGTACAATAATTGGATTACCTACAGGAGTATTACCATTGTAAAATTGTAGTTTAAATTCAGCTTGACCCCCATCTGTCTCAAAACCTGCTTCTGTTTTAATCCAAGCAGAAACAATATAACTTTGCTGACTATTGTTTAGGGTAAGATAGGATTGTTTTTTGAGAGTAAGATTAGGTTTAAGTTGTAAACTAGACACCCCTGTATGAGCATCTCCAGTGACAATTAAATCCGTTATATTTCCCTGATTTACACTCCAATCACTGAGATTTTCGTAAACTTCAAATCCTGTATAAGTTATTTCTTCAATCGCTGCATTACCAAACTCGGCAATAGGATAAAATTGCTGATTATCTAATAGAATTGAACTGTGAATTCCATTGACATCAATCGAATCTTGTGCTACACCTTTTGAGGTGCGAGAAATTACCTCCGAAACCTTCAACCAATCAGTTGTACTCGCTTCAGTTTGATTATTCCATTGGGTAAAAACAGCATTTTCATTTAGTGCTTGATAAGTTCCCAATAAACTCCATTTTCCTTGTCCCCAATCTTTCCAAGTTGAAACAGAAATTGCTGTTATTTTATCATTAGTCTTGCTAGTCTTTTGCACAACGGGAGTCAGAATATTCTGTTGTTTTAACTCCTCATATTTTTCCCAACCATAGACAGAAGTTTGGGTTAAGATTTCCTTCTCCCCTAAACGTAAGTATTCAGGTCTAGGGGTTGACAAGGAGAGAAAAATCAGCAGTGGGGATAAGAGAGACAACCGTATTCAAGGGGTGATGGACACAGGCCAAAGCCTGACGCAAGAAAGTTAAAAC
>SFAU01000257.1 GCA_007096045.1 Microcystis novacekii Mn_MB_F_20050700_S1
ACCTCCAAGTCGTTCGATAACTCATTCTTGTTTTTTTTGCCTAGTCTGATAGTTTTCTGTTTATATATTACCATGCCTGGATATATATGACTATATTTGTATTGAAACTTTACAATACCGAGAGATTTATTGATGGAGAAATCCAGAATCGTCTAGAAAAGGCCTGAAAGTCCTTACAAGAAAACAGATAAATCAACCAAGGTTGATCGCAAATCGCTATGATAGAATATTGGCTCTTTAATTTCCGTCCCCTCCTGCTGTTATGAAACTGCCTGTCGTCGCTATTATCGCTATTATATTTAGTTGACAAGAGGCTCCGAATACGATAGTATTCAACTATGAAACAACAAATTATCGACTTATTTTCTGGTGCGGGTGGATTGACCACGGGATTTCATTTAGCTGGGTTTGAATCTATCTGTGCAATTGATGTAAATGCGAAAGCATTAGCAACCTATCAACATAATTATCCTAAAACACGCACTTTTCAGGAAGACATCCGCAAAGTTAATCCATCAGAACTGCGCTTATACTTAGGTTTACAAAGAGAAGAATTAACCGCCCTGATTGAGGGGCCACCCTGTCAAGGATTTTCACGAAATATCCCAGCTGGGTATCGCTATCTTAATGATTCTCGCAATCATTTATATAAGTCTTTCTTAGAATTTGTTCAAGAGTTTCGTCCTCTTCATGTAGTCATGGAAAATGTTCCTGAAATTTTGAAAGCTTATGGCGGTATCATCAGAGATGAAATTGTAGCACAGTTAGAATCTTGGGGTTATCAAGTAGTTACTACCTCCCTAAACGCCGCTTATTATGGAGTGCCACAAACTCGCTCAAGAGCCTTTTTTTTAGCTAGTCTAGAGCGTTTACCATCCCTTCCCCAAGCAACTCATTCTGGTGCTATCAGAAGTGATTATAAAGCTGTAAAATCTTGGACACAGCTTACCTTACTAGAACCAAATATTGCCCCAGTTACTACTGTTCAAGATGCCATTGGTGATTTACCTCCTTTAGAAGCAGGACAAGCTTATGATCACGAAATTTATACTAGGGAACCCGAGACCATATATCAACAGAAGATGCGTGAGCAAAGTCAAAAAATTGTTAATCATATTGCCCGTGCTTTAACACCAATTCAAATGTCAAGAGTGCAAATTTTGGCGGAAGGACAAGATGCGAGAGATTTACCTGCTGAATTAGCACCGAAAAAACATTATAGCGGGGCCTATGGTCGACTTTCTTGGGATAAACCAGCAAGAACAATTACAAGGTGGTTTTTTCATCCCGGTTCTGGCAGATTTTTTCACCCGACCCAGAATCGGACAATCACAATTCGTGAAGCAGCAAGATTACATTCTTATCCCGATCATTTTCACTTTTTAGGGACTTATACTGATATGGCCTCTCAAATTGGAGAATCTGTGCCACCACTGTTAGGCAAAGTGGTAGCAGACTCTATGCTTCCCTGTAAACCTGCCCCTACTCCCCCAGTTTTTTTATCTATTGCCCATGCCCAAGAAAAAACATTGGGATCAAGAGGATTAAGGGGGTATTCACAGTAAACATATTCATTGCCCTCTCGGTTTTTTAGCAATATTCCCTCATAGCTGTTGATGACATTTTGAGCAGTTTGACTGGAGCGAATCTTCTCGTTCCAGTGTTGAATAATAGCGGTTCCCAGTTGTGCGGGGGAAGATTGCAGATTCAAAGAGGGAACCCCAAGTTGAATGGCTTTTTTGATAATATCTGCTCGTTGAATTACGAACAAAAAGGTATTATCTGTAGTTAAACTATTCATTTGTAGAGATTTTAGCGACCAACCACTGGCAGTTTTACTGTCCACTGCATCGTAGAGTAGTTTGCTTCTGCCTAGGGCAGGATCCGATAAAGAAATATTCTTGATATAATGAAAAATTGCTTCCCAGCTATAATCCTCGATCGAGCCAATCAATGGTGAGGCAACTGCGGCTAGAATGGCCTGCTTTAGTCTTTTAGTCTCGTCGTTCGTTAACACTTAGGGATTCCTCTACGGAATACAAAAATTCACTCATCCTCAGACCTAAAGCATTAGTAATATGACTAAGCACTCTCACTGATGGACTTTTTAATCCTCGCTCTAGTTGACTGATGTAAGTTCTATGCAGACCTGTTACTTCCGCCAAATACTCTTGCGACCACCCTTTTTCTTGGCGATAACGCTGTAGCTCTCGTCCTAAAATTTGCTCTAGTTGACCAGATTGCATAAGCTGGATTCTAGTCTTTTGTACACAAAAGTTCTACAGACTAAAGTATTCAATGTCTCAGCACTGAACAGAAACAGATAAATCAACCAAGGTCGATCGCAAATCGCTATGATAGAATATTGGGTTTTTAATTTCCGTCCCCTCCTGCTGTTATGAAACTGCCTGTCGTCGCTATTATCGGTCGTCCCAATGTGGGCAAATCTACCCTCGTCAATCGTATCGCTGGAGATCAACAGGCGATCGTTTTCGATCAACCCGGGATTACCAGAGATCGCACCTATCAACCAGCTTTCTGGTGCGATCGAGATTTTCAAATTGTCGATACAGGAGGGCTAGTTTTTAACGATGACAGCGAATTTCTCCCTTTAATCCGCGAACAGGCTTTAATCGCCCTAGCAGAGGCAAGTGTGGCGATTTTTGTCGTCGATGGCCAGGCAGGAATTACCGCCGGCGATCGAGAAATTGCCGCTTGGTTACGACAGCAAAATGTCCCGATACTTTTGGCCGTCAATAAATGTGAATCGGTGGAACAGGGTATCCTGCAAGCGACGGAATTCTGGGAATTAGCCATCGGTGAACCCTTCCCCATCTCGGCCATTCACGGCTCTGGTACGGGCGAACTACTTGATGCCCTGATTAAATATTTGCCACCCGGGGCGGAAATTCCCGAAAATGAAGAAATTAAAGTGGCAATTATCGGTCGTCCTAACGTCGGTAAATCCAGTCTCCTCAATGCTTTAACTGGACAACAACGGGCGATCGTCAGTCCGATTTCGGGAACCACCAGAGACTCGATCGATACTTTAATTGAACGAGAAGGACAGGTTTATCGGTTAATTGACACCGCAGGCATTCGCCGTAAGAAGAATGTGGACTATGGAGCCGAATTTTTCAGTATTAACCGTGCTTTTAAGGCAATTCGCCGGTCTGATGTGGTGCTATTCGTCATCGATGTGCTAGATGGTGTCACCGAACAGGATTTAAAATTGGCGGGAAGAATCATTGAAGAAGGGCGTGCGGTGGTGCTAGTGGTCAATAAATGGGATGCGGTGGAGAAAGACACCTATACTATCAATACTTACACCAAAATGCTCCAAGATCGGCTGTATTTCATGGATTGGGCAGAAATGATCTTTGTCAGCGCCATGACGGGGCAAAGAGTCACTAAAATCCTCGAATTAGTCGATATTGCCGCCGAATCTCACCGTCGTCGCGTCAGTACCTCGGTAATCAACGATGTAATCGAAGATGCGGTTAAATGGCACAATCCCCCCACCACCAGGGGCGGAAAACAGGGGAAACTATACTATGGCACGCAAGTATCGAGTCAACCCCCCACGATCGCCCTTTTCGTTAACGATCCCCAGCGCTTTAATGATAACTATCGCCGTTACATCGAAGGGCAATTCCGACAACAGTTAGGCTTTAAAGGAACCCCGATCCGCTTAATCTGGCGCGGAAAACCGGCGCGAGAAGTGGAAAAAACGGTTAACAGAGCCACTAAGGTCTAATTTATGGATTTATTGCGAAGTTTGCCCATCGGTCTTTATCTCGATCAACCGATTACCCGACTACATCAACTAGATGCCAGGGTAAAATTTATCTGGTTAATGGCGTTTTTAGCAGCACCTTTATTGGCTAATCCTTGGTGGCGTTTAGCTTTGGTGGGATTGTTAATGTTGTTAACCCTGTTTGCACCTATTCCCCCCCGCGTCTGGCGGCAACAGATGGGCTGGCTGATATTTTTAGCGATTATCGTCTTTCTGATTACTGCTATCACTCCCGATGGTTTAGGGGTGAGTATTCAGCCGCGTTTACCAGATGAAGGGCTGAATTTACCGCCAGCAAGTGATTATCAGTATGTTTTATGGGATAGAGGCCGTTTATTTGTTACCCGACGTTCTTTGGAATTAGCAGTGAGAATTAGTACCCTAATTTTTACTTTAATTTATAGCACTAATCTCTTTTTGTTGACGACGGCCCCAGAAGAAATTACCGAAGGTTTAGAGAATTTAATCAGTCCTTTACGGCGATTTAATGTGCCGGTGACAGAAATTTCTCTGACTCTGACCCTCTCTTTGCGCTTTATTCCTCTGGTTTTAGAAGAAGTGCAAAATCTAGCCAGGGCAGTGCGAACTAGGGCGATCGATTGGCAAAAATTAGGGATTAAAAGAAGTTTAAACGTCTGGTTAACAGTAGTGGAAAAATTACTAGATAATTTGCTTTTACGCGCCGAACAAATAGCGATCGCTATGGAGGTTCGCGGTTTTACCAGTCCCAATCAGCATCAAGTACGCTGGCACCAATTACAGTTAAGATGGGCTGATTTTATTGCTTTATTTTTGTTGATTCCCTTTTGGGCAGCCCGATTAGTTTGGGGTGGTTTATAGCAGTGATCAGTTATCAGTGATCAGTTATCAGTTATCAGTTATCACTTCACTGATTACTCTTGACTGTTTACTAAAAAAACTCGCCACTTGCCAATTTCCTACCACAGACTCCGTAGGTTGGGTTGAGCGAATCAATAGGTTAAAGAAAACCTTTCAATTTTAGGGTAAAGCGAAACCCAACAGCCAACACCTAAATCCGTCGGAATCGGCGATCGCTTCTCATGACCTTTTGTGGGGTTTCCTTGGCTCAATCCAAGCGTACTATAGTTGGGTTTCCTGACGTCA
>SFAU01000258.1 GCA_007096045.1 Microcystis novacekii Mn_MB_F_20050700_S1
ATACAGGAATCGGAGACGACGTTTTGGTCTGAGATTTAATTTAATCGCTGGCATTTACAACTACGAACTTGCTTTAGGCTATAATCAAGTAGCTGAATAAGACTTTTGCAGGAGGTCTTTTAAATCCGTTAGAAAATGAAGGAGTGATCGAGCAGTTTTTAGCCGCTCATCCCGATTGGAAAATGGCCCCTCCTGACTCTAATTCATGCGTCTCAGAATACTATACAGAAACGGGAGCGATCAAAGTGTTACCCCATCGACATAATCAAGACGGTTTTTTTATGGCTAAGTTAGTCAGGGAAGTGTGAAATGAAAAATAAACAATTACTGAAAATTCTCATCGGTGTTGCTTGGATTGATGGTGTGATTCAACCATCAGAAAGAAGTTATTTACGACAGGTAGCTGTGAGGGAAAAACTTGATGATGATCCAGAGATTAAAATACTATTATCGGAACTGAAACCAGTTAAAACCAGTGAATGTTATCAATGGTTAGAGTCCTATTTAGGCGATAATCCTAGTCTAGAAACCTATCAAGATCTACTAGCATCGATTAGCGCTTTAATCTATAGTGATGACGACGTGGATATACAGGAAGCGAAATTATTAACTAAAGTACAGAGTTTTGATCCGACTCACGATAGCCATCGATCGATGTTAGATAAATTAGTGACGGGAATTCAGAAATTGTACCAGAAAGCAATTACTGAAAGTAATTAGGGAGTGGCTATCAGTGGTGAGCAGGTCAAAAATTTCCCCGATAAAAACTGATAGCTGCTCCCTAGATTTTAGGTAATAACCGTGGGTTGTTCCCGTCCAGTAGATTGACGAATTTGACCGATTTCTTCAGCTAAATCAATTAACGGTTGTAGGGCCTTTTGGGTGTCGATATCGTGTTTACTTGCGTCCGGTTCATAACTTTCTAGATAAACCCGGAGAGTTGCTCCTTTAGTTCCCGTACCCGAGAGACGGAAAATAATCCGAGAACCATCGGTAAAACCAATGCGAATCCCTTGATTTTTACTGACACTACCATCCACGGGATCCGTATAGCTAAAATCATCGGCATATTCCACTTCATAGTTACCAAATTGTTGACCCTTAAGGTCTAAAACCAACTTCTGGAGACGTGCCATCATCTCTTTCGCCGGTTCTAAAGCGACTTCTTCGTAATCATGACGAGAATAGAAATTACGACCGAATTCTTGCCAATGACTGCGAACAATTTCCTCTACAGATTCCCCTTTAACTGCCAAAATATTTAACCAGAAAAGAACCGCCCATAAACCATCTTTTTCGCGAATATGATTGGAACCCGTGCCGAAACTTTCCTCACCGCAAAGGGTTGCTTTCCCCGCATCCAACAAATTACCGAAGAATTTCCAACCGGTGGGAGTTTCATAACAGTCAATTCCCAGTTTAGCCGCTACGCGATCGGCCGCCGCACTGGTGGGCATCGATCGCGCCACTCCCGTGATACCATTTTGATAGCCCGGTACTAGATGAGCGTTGGCAGTTAGTACCGCCAAACTATCACTGGGGGTGACAAAAAAATTCTGACCGAGGATCATATTGCGATCGCCATCTCCATCGGAAGCAGCCCCAAAATCCGGAGCATCTTGACCAAAGAGAATTTCTACCAGATCATGGGCATAGACTAGGTTAGGATCGGGATGACCCCCACCAAAGTCCTCTAGGGGAATACCATTTAATACTGTACCCTTGGGCGCACCTAAACGCTGTTCAAATAGAGCATAAGCGTAGGGACCCGTCACCGCATGGAGAGAATCCATGCACATTTTAAACTTACCAGAAGTGAGTAGGGCCTGAATGCGATCGAAATCAAAAATCTTTTCCATCATTTTGACGTAGGGAGTGACCGCATCGATCACTTCTACATCCATAGTTCCCAGTTTAAAGGAACCGGGGCGATCGAGGTTAATATCGGCCCCTGAGAGGATGTTATAACTGCTAATCACCTTAGTCTCCGCATAAATTGCATCGGTGATATTTTCCGGGGCCGGTCCGCCGTTAGTAATATTGTACTTAATGCCAAAATCCCCCTCTGGACCGCCGGGGTTATGACTAGCGGAGAGAACAATACCGCCAAAAGCGTTATTTTCGCGAATTAACCCAGAAATAGCGGGAGTGGAGACAATACCATCGGTTCCCACGAGGATTCTACCGATACCGTTAGCGGCGGCGATTTTCAGGATAGTTTGAATAGCTTGACGGTTATAATAACGACCATCTCCACCCACAACTAGGGTTTGACCCTCGATACCGTCTAAAGTGTTGAAGATAGCTTGAATAAAATTTTCCAGATAATGGGGTTGTTGAAAAACGGGAACGGATTTTCGCAATCCAGAAGTCCCCGGTTTCTGGTCACTAAAGGGTTTTGTGGCAACGGTTTCAATCGTCATAGTCTTTTCTTTATGGGCCGACGCAATTCTCAACTTAAGTATATAGCAGTAGGTTGACAGCCAAGAAATCAGGTAAGAAAGACAACAGCCGGGGAGTCCCCTGTCATAGTAAATCCTGCTTAAAAAGTCTAGAAGAGTGGGGAGATGGGGAAGTGGGGGGAAGGGAGCAGGGAGAAGGGAAAACAAATAGAAATATTCTCCTGATGACCGACTCCTGATTCCTGAGTAACGCACAGAAAACGGGTTTCTCGGAGAAACCCGTTTTTTCTCGGAGAAACCCGTTTTCTCTCGGAGAAACCCGTTTTCTACTCATGCAATAGGCAAAACGGAGAATAAATAATCAGTCTTTAATAACCGAATTTAGTATTAGCCGATAAATGAACCAGATTTGGGGGTATAAACCCCCAATAATCGCCAATTTTAGCTGTGAATGGCTTAATCGGCCCCTTCAATCGGTGCAAATCCCTGACGTTGAATATTCTCGCTGACGTGACGAGGTTCGAGGAATTGCAGCAGATAATCGGGACCCCCTGCTTTGGAACCTACCCCCGACATCTTGAAACCCCCGAAGGGTTGACGGGAGACAATCGCACCGGTGATTCCCCGGTTAATATAGAGGTTTCCCACTTCAAATTCCTGCATAGCTTGGTCAATATGGGCAGGAGTGCGAGAATATAAGCCACCAGTTAAAGCATAGTCAGTTCCGTTAGCTACAGCTAAAGCTTGCTCGAAATTGCTTACTTTGATAATCGCCACCACTGGACCAAAAATCTCCTCCATCGCTATTACCGCATCGGGGGGAACATTCTTAAAGACGGTGGGACTGACGAAGTAACCCACCTCTGTAATTGGCATTTCTAGAGCCAATTCTGCCTCTTTTTTGCCAGTTTCGATATATTCCCGAATTCTTGCTTGAGCTTTCTCGTCGATAACCGGTCCTACTTCCGTACTTGGTAAATCCGTCGGCCCGATATTGAGGGACTTGGTAGCCTCGACAAAGCGATCCACAAAGCTATCATAGACGCTTTCCAGAACGATGATCCGCGAACAGGCCGAACATTTCTGGCCGGTGTAGCCAAAAGCGGACTTAACCGCACCGACAACGGCCTGATCTAAATCGGCACTCTCATCGACAATTAGGGCATTTTTGCCGCCCATTTCGGCGATAACTCGTTTTAGGTGTTTTTGACCCTTTTGCACGATCGAGGCATCTGTATAGATGCGACAGCCCACTTCTCGTGAACCGGTGAAGGCGATTAGGTGAACATCGGGATGGCTAACTAAATGCGCCCCCACCTGGGAACCTTTACCCGGGATATATTGGAATACTCCGGCAGGAATACCCGCTTCTAGGAGAATCTCGGCAAATTTCGCCGTAATCACCGAAGAAGTCTCGGCAGGTTTCAATAGCGTGCAGTTACCTGCTACTAAAGCTGCTACTGTCATGCCAACTGCGATCGCTAGGGGGAAATTCCAGGGAGAAATCACTAAAGCAATACCCCGGGGTTGGTAGGAATAACGATTATTCTCGCCTGCTACGTCGAAATTATGCCCTAAATCCAGTCTTTCCATCTCGGAGGCGTAATAACGGCAAAAATCGATCGCTTCTGACACTTCCGGATCCGCCTGTTGGATAACTTTGCCCACTTCCAAACAAATCCAGGCCGATAACTCGTGTCGTCGCGCTTCCATCAAATCTGCCGCTTTTCGCAGTATTTCGGCTCTTTTAGCCACTGGAGTGCGTTTCCAAGCGGGAAAAGCCTGTTTAGCCGCTATGATCGCTTTTTCTGCCTGTTCTACCTCAATTAAGCCTACTTTTCCCACTATTTCCTGCGGGTTACAGGGATTAACGGAATTAATTTGAACATTGGTGGCAACGTATTCACCGTTAATTAGGGGTAAATAGGTCTTACCGAGGGAATTTTTAACAAAAGTAAGAGCTTGACTCGCTTTATTTCTTAATTGCTCGTTGGCATAATCTGTATCAGGGGCATTAGGAAAACCGGGGATAATCGGGTTATCATTGCCTAAAACCCGGGGGGCTGCGATTAAATCTTCCACGGGACGATCCTCCAAATTTTGCCGTAGGAAGGAACTATTAGCGGTATTTTCTAATAAACGGCGGATTAGGTAGGCCATACCGGGTAAAAGTTGTCCGTAGGGGGAATAAACCCGCACCCGATGACCCCGCTTCACTAAGGCTTTGGCTAATTGGTCGCCCATGCCGTACAATACCTGCATTTCAAAGCGACGACGGGGAATTTCTAAACTTTCTGCGATCGCACAGGACAAGGCTTGCGATCGCACGTTATGACTACCGATAGCAGCGTATAAATATTGATGATTTTCCAATAATAACCGCGTCATCCGTTCATAATTAGCATCTGTAGCTGATTTTTCGTTATATACTGGCTGTGGCCAATGATTTTGCCTAGATTTAATCGTTTCCTGATCCCAGTAAGCGCCTTTGACTAGCCGGACAGTCAGGGGATAACCGCGCTTTTGGGCCCAATTAATTAAATCTTGTAAATCTTGGGCAGAATCTCTTAAATATGCCTGTAGGGTGATACCAATATCGGTACGACTGCGAAATTCTTCTTCTAGGAGTAATTCTTTCAGGATAGCCAGGGTGAGGTTTTTATAAACGTACTGTTCCATATCAAAATGGACTGCTACCCCTAACTCCTTGGCGCGTCGCAATAGTAGGCGAATGCGATCGCAAACTTTCTCCTTACTGCCAATCGGATCCATGGGATCAAACTGAGAATAAAAGGCAGTTAGCTTGACAGAAACCTGCACTTGTGGTAGTAAGTCGCCGTCCGCTTCATCAATTTGGCTAACTTTATTCCATTTGGTCGCTTCTTGAGCCAAATGGGTCATTAAATCGAGATAACTTTGTAGATAAACTTGGGTTTCTGCTTCAGTAATTACCGCTTCACCGAGGAGATCTATGGTAAAAGCCATTTTTTCCTTCCGCAGACGGGTGACGGTGCGAGTAATTTGCCCTAGGTCTTCCCCGGCGATATACTTACGAGCTAAGGTTTCTACGGATTTACTGATCAGACTGGCGGCCGTTTGAGCGGGTAGGGAGTTAGGATCACTAAAGTTGAGGATACTTTTCAGCGCACTGGGCAGTTCTACGGAAGCATCACCGAGGTATTGTTGCAGATGATTAGCGATCTCGGCATTACTGCGTAAAGCGGGTAAACAGTCAATAAAACGGAATAATTGTACTCGTAAATTGGGGTTAGACATGGCCCAATCGAGTAATTTATCATCCCAACGCATTTGATCCTGTAAAGCAGACCAAAGACCTTTTTTTTCGCGAGTTTCGGCTAAAAGTTGTCTAGCGATCTCTTGGGTTTTGGTTTCGTAGTTTTGAGTTGAGTCGATTTGGATAACCACGGTGATTCAAGTAAAAAAAATTATCAACGGGATTCAGCTTTCAGCAAGCTAACGTCAGCCTTCAGCCTAAAATTCAGTTTTTGAGCTTTTTCAGCTGATTGCCGCTCTTAATGAGTCTTTTCTCTGGTTTATATTCTTACCGAAAGACTAATCAAAGCCAATAGCCGATCACTTTTGCTGAACACTCTATTGTACTCGATCGAGTGGGGAAGTGGGGGTGTAGGGTGTAGGGTGTGGGGGAATGGGGAGAATAAATAAAAATAATCTCCTGTCTCCTGACTACTGACTACTGATTACTGATCACTGATTACTGATCACTGATCACTGATAGTCCTTGTGTATTGTCGAAGCGTTTACTTATAATAACTTTAAAAAGATTTTCGGGATCATCGGTAGCCCTATGGCAAAAATTGAAACGAGAACAGAACCCATGGTTTTAAACATGGGACCCCATCACCCTTCGATGCACGGAGTTTTGCGCTTAATCGTCACCCTCGATGGGGAAGACGTGATTGACTGTGAACCCGTAATCGGTTATCTTCATCGGGGCATGGAAAAAATTGCCGAAAATCGCACTAATGTCATGTACGTTCCCTACGTTAGTCGTTGGGATTACGCCGCAGGGATGTTTAATGAGGCGATTACGGTCAATGCTCCCGAAAAATTAGCCGATATCGCCGTTCCCAAACGAGCGCAATATATCCGGGTGATTATGTTGGAACTCAACCGCATCGCTAACCATTTACTCTGGTTAGGCCCCTTTATGGCGGATGTAGGCGCACAAACTCCCTTTTTCTACATTTTCCGGGAACGGGAGATGATTTATGACCTCTGGGAAGCGGCGACGGGAATGCGGTTAATTAATAATAATTATTTCCGTATTGGTGGCGTGGCGGTAGATTTACCCTACGGATGGGTGGATAAGTGCGTGGATTTCTGTGATTATTTTGACCCAAAAGTGGACGAATACGAGAAATTAATCACTAATAACCCGATTTTCCGCCGTCGTATTGAAGGGGTAGGCTGCATTACCAGAGACGAAGCGATTAACTGGGGTTTATCCGGTCCGATGTTGCGCGCTTCTGGGGTGAAATGGGATTTAAGAAAAGTTGACCATTACGAGTGTTACGACGATTTGGACTGGGAAGTGCATTGGGAAACCGCCGGCGATTGTTTTGCTCGTTATCTGGTGCGGATTCGGGAAATGCGCGAATCGGTGAAGATTATCCGGCAAGCACTGAAAGGTTTACCCGGTGGTCCCTACGAAAATCTGGAAGCGAAACGGATGGCAGAAGGGAAAAAATCAGCCTGGAATGATTTTGACTATCAGTATATCGCCAAAAAAGTCGCCCCCACTTTTAAGATTCCTAAAGGTGAACATTATGTGCGCTTGGAAAGTGGTAAAGGCGAATTAGGTATATTTATCGTCGGTCATGATGATGTTTTCCCTTGGCGTTGGAAAATTCGCGCCGCTGATTTTAATAATCTTCAAATTCTGCCTCATATCCTCAAAGGGGTAAAAGTTGCCGATATTATGGCGATTTTGGGCAGTATTGATATTATTATGGGGTCGGTTGATCGCTAAATCCCCTTCAGGGTGAGTTATCTTGCTAACTCACCCCCGTTTTGGCCTAGTCTCGTGTAATGCCAAATCATTAGGGGTCGAGAATGGAGTCGCCTCCATGGGGGTGAAATACTGCCCACACCAGTTATACTTCCCTTTCTGCTTTTTGAGTAGTTTGGCTACTCTTTTAGGTGTGTCGATTGCTTGTCCTCGTCTGGGTGCATCGGTAAGTCCAATTTCTGTCATGTAGTGAAGCGTCGGATTGCCTAACCCACCCGCTCAATAGTCTTAATTTTTAATCCGATGGAGGGGGATTTTCTGCGCCTTGCGATCGAGTTTCTGGGGGAGTATCTTCTCCGATAGTTTTTTCTGGAGGCAAATCTTCCTCTGGGGGGGGATTTTCTGCGCCTTGCGATCGAGTTTCTGGGGGAGTATCTTCTCCGATAGTTTCTTCTGGGGGCAAATCTTCCTCGGTAACTTCAATAATCACCGTTTCGCTAACGGCAATAGTTTCGACTTTAACATTTGCGACAGGTTCAGTCGAGGGAATTTCTGGGGGATTTTCGGAAGGGTTGATCTCTTCTGTTACAAGATCAAAATCATCGAATAAATCATCGAAAGTTTCCCCATCATCAATAATTTCTTGGGCTTTTTCCGCAATTTCTGTCACTGATTCTGTAATAGTTTCCCCGATAGCTGCCGCTTTTTCGGCAAGGGGGGCAACCGTTTCTTCAACCGTTTCTTTGACTTTTGCTGCTACTTTCTCAGGTTTAGCCTTAGTTTTAGGGGATTGGGAGGGAGTAACTTTCCCCAGACGATTGCCTAACCAACCGACAATAGTAAATAATTTAACCGGTTTGTCGGGATAAAAAAGTGCTTGTCTGAGTTTGAGAGTTTGCCAAGCGAAAGCAATAAATAATAGGGCCGCGGCAGCTTGTCCGAGGAGGATAGCGCCTGTAATCCTCCCCGCGCACAACCAGAGGACAAGGGCATAGAATAATCCTACCGCACTCCAGAGAAAATCATCTTGACGGTGGCGATCGGGAGCGATAAAAGCGGTGGTGAGGAGGTAGAGACTACTTAATCCCACCACGATCGCTAGGATATAGGGCAACATTTGCGATTCTCCTTTGACATTTCCTTTTTTATTGTGCGTTATTTGGGGTCGATCGAGTCTATTTTTTGATTAATTTGGGAAATTATCGAGTCAGATCGTCTTTACCTGTTTTTATGAATAGCCATAGTTAATATTAGGAAATTCTTGGTTTATCCTCTGCTGCTTGTGCTGATTAGATTAAACAAGCTTTCGGAGCAAATGATTAAGTTTTGGTCTTTAACAAGTAAAGTAGAATCAGCAACCCTTGATCAATCCACAGATAAACTGTTATCTTTAGTAATTAGTGCCGATGGTAAATATTTAATTATTGATAGTGCTGACAAAACTGTAAAAATCTGGCAAAATGGGCAATAGTAACACCTCAAGAAACTTATGCCGACAATATTTTATTGGGGAGAAGATGAATTTGCTATTAACCAAGCGGTGAAAAATCTGCAAGCAAAACTTCTCGATCCCAATTGGATACAGTTTAATTATGACAAAATTACTGGTGATCGCAATGAGGCAATTATCGAGGCCCTCAATCAAGCGATGACTCCAGTTTTCGGGATGGGAAATCGTTTAGTTTGGTTAGCTGATACGGTTATTTGTCAACAATGTTCCGAGGATATTTTCCAAGAATTACAGCGCACTTTACCCAATTTACCCGAAAATTCCTATCTGTTATTAACCAGTGCCAAAAAACCCGACTCCCGTTTAAAATCGAGCAAGTTTATCCAAAATCAGGCAGAGGTTAAAGAATTTGAACTAATTCCGCCTTGGAAAGTCGAGGAAATTGCCCAAAGAGTTAGGGAAATTGCCAAAGAAGTGGGGGTAAAATTAACTGCCGATGCGATCAAACTCTTAGCTGAATCAGTGGGAAATAACAGCCGCTTGCTGTGGATGGAGTTAGAAAAACTGCGTTTATTTAAAAATAATTCGGCGGGAACTATTGACAAAAAGGACATTTTAAGCTTAGTCAATGCCAGCAATCAAAGCAGCTTGCAGTTAGCCAGTGCTATTTTAAAACGGGAGACAGGCAAGGCCCTCGAATTAGTCAATGAATTATTAAATCGTAACGAGAACCCCTTGGGTATCACCGCCACCCTAGTGGGTCAATTTCGCACTTGGGCAATAGTAAAATTAAAAATTGAAGAAGGAGAAAAAGACGACAAAAATATCGCCGCCGCCGCCGAAATCGCTAATCCCAAGCGACTGTATTTCATTCGCAAAGAGATACAATCCTTTTCTTCTAAACAACTTCTGGCCACCTTGCCCATACTTCTCGAATTAGAATATCGTCTCAAACGGGGTGCAGAACCTTTGGCAACTTTGCAAACCAAAATTATCGAACTTTGTTGTTTATTGGTGAGTTAAGTAGGGAGGCACAATTATTTGTAGGATGGGTTAGCGCACTTCGTAACATAATCGGGCGTTGGGTTTCATGCTTCAACCCAACCTACGTTCATCTTATATTTAATTCCACCCACCTTCCTCTAGAATAAGATTCTATAGACTTCAAACTTCTCAATAACCACAATGACCGATGATGCCATCCCTAGTCTAAATTTAGCCATCTCTAGTTTAGCCACGAGTAATAATTTCGCCCGTTGGGTGACGAAAGCACCCCTACCGGGGGGATATGTGCATCATGACTGTGAATGGACCGAGAGTCTAACCACGGAATGGATGGCATGGCAGGAAATGTTCTGTCTGCAAAAAATGCCGACCTTGCCGATGTTAGAGCAATTAGAGGGAAATTCTCGACCTAAACTGACTCTTTCGGGAGAAGGCGGCAGTTATGGCGGTCAATTGATGCAGAAACTAGGTATTAGTCTCTGGCAATGGTTATTTCAAGCATCAATTGGTCAAAGTTTCGCCCAAAGTCAGGGAATCGCCCTCGGCAAAAATCAGCCCCTGCGAATTCGCTTGGAATGTCGCAACCCCTATTTAATTCTGCTGCCCTGGGAAATTATGCAGCAAGCAGGTAAACAGGCTATATCTCTGCATCCGAATATACTCTTTAGCCGCACCAGCAGCGATGTAGACCCACTGCCACCGATAAAACCGACTAATAGTCTCAATATTCTCTTAGTTATCGGCGAAAAACAGATTAAAACCGCCGCTAGTTCCCTCGGCCTCACCGCCATTAATACCGGTGGAGAAACTAATCCCGACCAGGCACTGGAATCCGAGGCCGCCAATCTCATCCGGGCCATCTCCCCCAGTGGTTCCCTCCAGAATTGGGGAGTGAAAGTCAAAGTCGATACCTTAATTCGACCGGGGTCCGAAGAACTGACCAAGGCCTTGGATACGGGTAAATATCAAGCTTTTTTCTACGCCGGTCACGGAATCGCCGCCCCCAATGGTGGTTCCTTATTTCTGCGGCTGGGGGAACAGCTAAATGGGACGGAGTTAGCCCAAGCTTTGGTGAGAAATCAGGTTATTTTAACGGTTTTTAATGCCTGTTGGGGGGCTTATCCCGCTAAATCGGGTCAGGAGATGATTCCCCGCAGCAGTCTGGCGGAAGTCTTGATTCACCACGGCGTTCCCGCAGTTTTGGCCATGCGAGATGCGATCGCAGATCGAGAGGCCTTGAGTTTTATCGAAGTTTTTACCCGCAGCCTCTTCGGGTTCAAAGATAAAGAAGCGCAGATGTCCAAGTTGTTTCCCAGTCCAAGAGTCCCTATCGATCAGGCCGTTCGCATCGCCCGGCAGCAGTTATTAACCCTCTACAAATACAATCAACCCGCTTGGACTTTGCCGATTCTCTATATGCACCCAGAATTCGACGGGCAATTGCTGCAAACCCTTGATGAGACTCAATCACCGACGGTTATGCCCAATATCTCCGGAACCATGCCCGCCGCTTTCTTATACTATCTCGATCGTCCCGAAAGAAAATGGTCAATCCGTGGTGGTGGCATGAATATAGGACGGGACATGGAAAATGATCTACAGATTGCTGAAAAATGGGTTAGTAAAAACCATTGTCGGATAATTTGCCGTAAAAATGCCGATTATCCAGACTATCAATACTTTCTCGAAGATTTCTCCCGTTTTGGTACTTTTATCTATCAAGATGGCCACTGGAAACAGGTTCATAACCAAGAAGTTCCCCTAGAGTCCGGTTTACAGATTCGCTTCGGCAGTTGCCAAGGCCAAATCCTCGCATTTGTGGTCGAATAATTAGGGTTGGCTAAAAAAGTTTGTCGTCGGGGTAGGGTGTGGGGTGTGGGGTGTCGGGTGTGGGGAAGTGGGGAAGTGGGGAAGTGGGGAAGTGGGGAGCTTTTCAGTAAACAGTAAACAGTAGACCTCTTGCATAAATCCGAAAACAAACGATAGAAACAATAATGGGAGGGACTTTCAGTTAATTATTTATTAGTAGTTGATAATCTTCAAAAATGTTGCTGTACAAGGATCGACTTAAGTGAACTGATAACTGATAACTGATAACTGATAACTGATAACTGATAACTGATAACTGATAACTGATAACTGACTCCTGCCTTCGTTAACTAACTTTTTGCTTCCTCTTTCAGGGAATAAATTGGTTTAAACCAACCTTTGCGCCAGAAGTAGAAAATCAAGCCCCCCGCTACGGCTAACATGACTAACCAGACCAGGAAATAACTCCATTCTCCTTTCAATTCTGGCATATTCTCGAAGTTCATGCCATAGACACCAACGATAAAAGTTAAGGGAATAAAAATCGTCGAAATTACGGTTAAAAACTTCATAATTTCGTTTAATTTATTGCCCATAGTGGACATATAAACATCCATCAAACTCGCCGCTAATTCTCGATAAGCTTCGATAATTTCCAGAATTTGAATGACGTGGTCGTAGGAATCCCGAAAATAAATTTGTACTTCATCACTGATTATACCATGATGGTCACGCATGAGTAGATGTAGGACATTTCGCATCGGCCAAATTAAGCGACGCAGTGCCAATAATTCCCGACGGACATCATAGATTTCCTGCATGGTATCTCGATCGGGATTACTAATGATCATATCTTCCAAAGCCTCAATCCGATCTTCGTAGTGTTCTACCACGGGAAAATAACCATCGATAATCGTATCTAATAATAAATAGGTTAAATAATCCGCCCCCGATTTGCGTACCCGTCCCTGGGAAGTGCGAATTCGATCTCTAACTATCTCAAAACAGTCCTGTAATTCCTCCTCTTGAAAACTTAAAAGATAGCGTTTTCCCAAGACAAAACTTACCTGTTCTGTATCAAAACCGCTTTCATCTTCTTTCAGTCGCACCATCTGAGAAATCACTAACAATTGATTGTTATAGTCCTCTAACTTGGGACGCTGCGGCACATTAACCACATCTTCTAATAACAAAGGATGCAGATTAAAAATTTCCCCTACTTGTTTTAAAACCGTCTCACTCCCTAACCCTTGAATATCCATCCAAGACACGGTATTTGTGCCAATATAGGGGGCGCAAGCATTGGGAGTAATATCCACCTTACGAATGGCGTTATCTTCATCGTAGTCGATTAAAATAATCCGCGAGGGTTTGGCATCCGGTTCGATAATTAATGTCCCCGGTTCACTACCCGGTTCATCATAAAAATAATCGAAGTAGTCTTCTTCCTCGTCTCCATCGGTATCGGGACGGTTATTAACGAATATATCGGGTTGTAGTTGGGTCATAAGCTTACAACAATCTGGCTAATTTGGGCAATAAGAAAACAGAAAAGTTAAAAAATTTAATTTGCCTAAAGTTACTATCTATCGCCATGAGATTACAGTAAACTGAAAATTGTTTACTGATTTATTCCCTCCTGATAATTGTCAACGATGAGATTAATCGGGAGAATTAGCAATATTGACGGCCAAAATTTATGGAATCCGCCTCTTTTATTCCCCGTCTAGTTATCCCCGTCGGTGATCCCGCCGGAATCGGCCCTGAAGTGGTGTTAAAAGCGATCGCCGATTCCCCAATCTCGTCCAGTTGTCAGATTACTCTAATCGGCACCAGAACGCTTCTCGAAAAAGCCTATCACGATCCCTATCTCCTCGATCGCTTTTCTCTGATCGATTTGCCCTACAATCAAGAAAAAATCGTTTGCGGGCGTGGGGATGCCCATAGTGGCGAAATTAGCTTTCTTTACCTGCAAGAAGCCATAAAACGCACCCTCAAGGGCGAATTTGACGGTATTGTCACCGGGCCGATCGCTAAATCCTGTTGGCAGTTGGCCGGTTATGATTTCCCCGGTCAAACGGAGGTTTTAGCTACCATGGCGGGAATTAACCGTTATGGGATGCTATTCGTCGCTAAATCCCCTCACAGTGGCTATAGCTTACGCACCCTCCTCGCCACCACTCACATCCCCCTGCGAGAAGTTCCTGCTGCCCTTAACCCCGATCTGATGACCCAAAAACTAGACCTATTGATCGAGTCTTTAAAGCTAGATTTCGGCATCGATCGCCCAAAAATCGCCATATCTGGCCTTAATCCCCACAGTGGCGAAGCGGGAAAACTGGGAAGGGAAGAAAAAGACTGGTTACAGCCTTGGCTAGAGTCAATGGGACAAAAATACCCGCAAACCCAATTAATCGGCCTTGTCCCCCCCGATACGCTTTGGGTGGAACCGGGACGCGCTTGGTTTAGCGGTGCAGGTCAACCCGCCGACGCATATCTGGCATTATACCACGATCAGGGCTTAATTCCCGTGAAATTAATGGCTTTTGACTGTGCTGTTAATACTACCATCGGTTTACCTTTTGTTCGCACCTCTCCAGACCACGGGACGGCTTTTGATATCGCCGGTCTTGGCATCGCTAGACCCCAGAGTATGCAAGCGGCAATCCAATTAGCGATCGAATTATGTCAGCAGCACCGTATTGATGGGGGTTGGGGGTTAGGGGATGGGGGATGGG
>SFAU01000259.1 GCA_007096045.1 Microcystis novacekii Mn_MB_F_20050700_S1
TACTCTATATACTCACTTCTCTGCGATGCAGTCGCACTCGCGGGAGCGCATTTTGTAGCTTGCTTAAAGCTTTGTTTCTGTCTGTATCACTTGTTACTTTTTAAAATGAGAATTGCTGTCCTAAAAGGACGGGGCTTTAACCCAAAATTTCGGTAAGATCTTTTCACTGATTACTGTTTACTGATTACTGATAACTGAAAAAGCTTCCCAGATTAAAACAAAGTCCCGGTTAAATCAGCATCAGTCAAATCTACATCTTCTAAAATTGCCCCGCGCAAATCCGCATAACTGAGATCCGCACCCCGGAAACTAGCTCCGGTGAGATCGGTGATAAATCCGTCTCTTTCGGGACTAGCACGAAAATTAACCCGGCAAAGTCGGCAATTAGCCAAATTAGCCCGATATAACAGGGAACCGCTCAGATTGGCATAGTTGAGATCGGCTCCGCAAAAGTTAGTTTTGCCTAAGTCCGTGCGCTGGTCGGAAGTGGAGCGAAAATCCGTATCGATTAATACGGCCTGCTGGAGATTAGCACTGTTGAGATTAACACCGTTTAGGACGGCTTTGGTTAAATAAGTGGCTTCTAAATTGGCTTTGCTCAGATTAGCTCCGCTTAAGTCCGCATCGCGTAAACAAGCTCGAGAAAAGTCCACTTGACTTAAATCTGCTCCCCAGAGAATCGCCTCACTTAAATCCACTTCTCTCAGCAGCGATCGCGCAAGGCGTATCTTTCCTAACCGGGCCTGTCGCAGATCAGCACGGCAAAAATCGACTCCTGGGAGGGAAATATTAGTTAAGTCGCCTTCCCGCAAATTAATCCCCCGAAAATCTCTTTCTCCCTCCCGATAGCGTTGACAAAGTTCTTCTAGGAGCATGGAAATTTTTCCCATATCATAATTGAGGCAAAATGTCAAGGGTTGGGTAATTTTTATTTAGGGAGATGGAAAACTGGCAGGCTCTCGAATTCCAGGACTCGTTGACGCATTTGCTGACTAATGCGATCGCAAACCACCTGACAGAGATCATAGATCACGGGGTCGGTAATTTGATAGTAAACGCTGACTCCTTGGGGTTGTCGCGAGATAATTCCCGCTTGGGTTAAAGCTTTCAGGTGTTTGGAGAGATTGGCCTGGCCTAATCCGGTAGCTTCAGCGATTTCTTTACCATTCATCGCGCCTAATTGCAAGCAACTGAGAATCTGTAGGCGACTGACTTCCGACAGGACTTTGAAATAGTCCGCCACCGAAGCGAGGACGACGCTAGAGGTTTGGGGGGAGAAACTGTCTAACATAGGTGGGTAATAAAGTGACCAGTTAAAAAGGCTGACAATAGGTGATCGTTTAAAACTTTATAACTATTGACTACTATAGTTTAACTGGAAAGGTAACTAGAGTCTAGTCTGCAAGCTTGATCGAGATTGGGTCATTCAGGAATCTACTCCTGCAATAGTGCCTTCTAACTCCACCAACAGACTTTTTGCCGCAAACCCTAACTATAACCGAGCATGGTAGTGATTAACTTGCGGACTGTAGTGCTAGGATGGTTCTCTAAATTGCTTGGTAAAGCCCATTCTGAGTCAAGATAGGACATCTTCAGTAAATCTCTCACTTGTTTTGATTTAGCTTGTCCTGTACTTTGAGCAACCCCAAAAGCCTGATAAAGTTCTGTGGCCGAAATGTGGGGATTTTGACTAGGATCGAAGAGAAAATTGACCATTCCTAGGGCGTGAGTAATGCCAGCAGCCCAGGAATTAGCCTTACCTTTTTCTAGGGGAGAGGGACGCTTACGAGCTAAAGTTGCGGTTAATTGGCGAATAAGTTGGGCGTATTCTTCATTAAGATATTTAGCGGCAAATCTGTCAGTAATATCGATAATTTCTTGATATTTGGCCTGCATTGCCTTGGGAACATTTTCCGATTTAGGAACAACTGGAGGCGTTTGTTTCAATATTGCTGCCGCTTGCTGTTTAGCACGTTGTTCAGCATTATATTTTTCTTGAAAAGCTGTTAAACCCTCCTGACTGGTGATATCAAAACCCTGCTGATGCGCTTGTAACAAGAGATTTTTCATAAAACCGCCACTGCTGGGATCGTTCATCAGTTGACTAAAGCGATCGCCTAATTGCTCTAAGTATTTAATAATAGCCTTAGCCTGAGTTAATTTATATTCTCGTCCCAAAAACTGCCAAAAACTAATTAATTCAGGGATAGCATCTTCGGTTTCCGTCGGATCGAGGATAGTAATTTTGCGTGGTAAGATCTTCTCCATTAAGATCTGCACATCAGCCTTAGTCATGGTAGCAAGGGTATAACCCTCATAGAGATAGCCCAACTCAATCAAGGTAGCAATCCAACCACAACCTTCTTGTTTTTCTTGATAATAGGCTTCTCCCTCGGGCGAATTGATATATTCTTCGATCGCTCCAGTAATATAATCTTCTAGTAAGGGTTCGGCTTCATCGTAGTCTAAATTATCTAATTGTCGGATATTAAAAGTCATAACTCTAGTTTTCCTCCGAGGCTTTCCTTTAATTTTAGGAGATTAGCTGACCGACCGCCAAACTGACGCTAAAATAGTCTTTGCTGTCTGGGGTTGTTGCTTGCTCCTGACGGTGGTTGTAACCGGTAACTGAACATGACTTCGATTCGTCAACTGCATCAACAACTTGTTAATAAAGAAAAAACAGCCGTCGAAATCGCTAGAGAATTTCTCGCTCGTATTGAAGCGATCGAACCACAAGTAAAAAGCTTTCTCCATTTAACCTCGGATTTAGCCCTCGCGCAAGCCCAAAAAGTGGACGAGAAAATAGCCAGAGGTGAATCTCTGCATCTGTTGGCAGGTATTCCCATCGCATTAAAAGATAATCTCTGCACCAAGGGTATCCCCACCACCTGCGCTTCCCGGATTTTAGAGAATTTTGTCCCCCCCTACGAGTCCACCGTTACCCAAAAATTACGGGATTTAGGAGCAGTTATCGTCGGTAAAACTAATTTAGACGAGTTTGCCATGGGTAGTTCCACCGAAAACTCTGGTTATCACGTTACTGCTAATCCTTGGGACTTATCCCGGGTGCCGGGGGGATCTTCCGGGGGTTCGGCTGCGGCTGTGGCCGCTCAAGAATGCGTGGTCGCTCTCGGATCGGATACAGGGGGGTCAATTCGTCAACCGGCTTCGTTTTGTGGCGTTGTTGGGCTAAAACCGACCTATGGCTTGGTTTCTCGCTTTGGTTTGGTGGCTTACGCTTCTTCTCTCGATCAGATCGGTCCCTTTGGCCGTACCGTAGAAGATGCGGCGATTTTATTACAGGCGATCGCGGGTTACGATCCCCAAGATTCTACCAGTCTCAATCTGCCGATTCCCGACTATAGCCAATTCCTGAAAACTGATTTAAAAGGGCTAAAAATTGGCGTAATTAAGGAAACTTTCGGGGAAGGTTTGGATCAGGTGGTTGCAGAGGCAGTTAATCAAGCTTTAGAGCAGTTAAAGACCCTCGGTGCTACGATTAAAGAGATTTCCTGTCCCCGTTTCCGTTACGGATTGCCCACCTACTACATTATCGCCCCCTCGGAAGCATCGGCGAATTTAGCCCGTTACGATGGGGTTAAATACGGTATTCGGGAAGATGCCGATAGTTTGATTGATATGTACACCAAGACTCGCGCTCAGGGTTTTGGTGCGGAAGTTAAGCGCCGGATTATGTTGGGAACCTATACCCTCTCAGCGGGTTATTATGATGCTTATTACCTAAAAGCACAAAAGGTACGGACTTTGATCAAAGAGGATTTCGATCGAGCTTTTCAATCGGTAGATGTGTTAGTTTCTCCCACTTCACCGACCACAGCTTTTAAAGCGGGGGAAAAAACCGAGGAGCCTCTGAGTATGTATTTATCGGATTTAATGACTATTCCCGTCAATTTAGCCGGTTTACCCGGGTTAAGTCTTCCCTGCGGTTTTGATGGGCAAGGTTTGCCGATCGGTTTACAATTAGTCGGTAATGTGCTGCGCGAAGATCAATTATTCCACGTCGCTCACGCCTACGAACAGTCCACCGATTGGCACAAACGTCAACCATCTTTTACAAATTGATACAATTGCCGGTGGCTATCTTTTGCCGGTAGCCAAATAGTAGGGTGGGTTAGGCGATGACAAATGAGACAGTTAAGCAACTAATAAGGTATTCGCCATAACCCACCAATCTGTTGATTTTGATCCTAATGCTGAATTGCTAGAATTTGGTATTGTATGTATCGGTGATTTCTCCGAAAGTTGATGTGTCTCTATGAATATATCTCTAGATTTATTAAAGAGTGAGTTTCGAGAATTTTGCTCAGGATATTATATTAATCAAATAGATAGTTGGTTGACGGAGGCGGGATTTGATAAATACGAGCCGGGTGCATCTACGCGCCGAGATCAAGTAGATGGATACTACTCAAAGATTGATTGGGAAAATCAAAACGATATTCAGAAATTTCTGAAAGTAATTGAATCAATACTTTTATACAAATATAATATTAAGGAAGAGCATAAGCAAACTTTAAGACAAATATGTGAAAAAAGTGGTTTTCAAGTTGATAGTAATGGCTACACAATTCATTTAACCCAAAAACTAGGACATCAAAATATCAAAAATATTATTTTTGCCTCTAATTCTTTTAAACCAGAAATTATTTTTTCAGATTCACTTAGCAATGATATTGAAATAAGGAGAAATTTAAGGGGAGTTCTCTTGCTCCATTGAGATAGAATTATCGGGGGGACAATGGCCAAAAATAGCGATCACCAGAGCTTTATTACGATTACCAACGGCAGAATTGCTCATTTTTGACGAACCGACTGCCTCCCTTGATGCCAATGCAGAATACGAAATCTATCAAATGTTTCGCACTCTAGCCACCGATAAAATAACCATAGTAATTAGTCATCGATTAGCTGTTTGTCAACTGGCAGATCGCATTGATGTTCTCGAAAACGGTAAAATTAGCGAAGTAGGAACCCATGCAGAACTGATGAGCAAACGAGGACAATATCACCTTATGTTTACTCGTCAAGCTAATAGTTATCAATAACCTGATTTCCCGATTTTGCCGACTAAAAAACCCCAGTGTGCAAGGGAGGTTAAATTGTAGGAGAAATCCAATCATGAGGATTTTTGTCCGGTTTCCCTCTCTCGCTCTGGAGTGAGAGAATAGTCATACCCAGTTTTTTTGTCCCGATTGAGAGTATTTTCTGCGATAGATCATTGTGATCTAGGGATAAAAAACCGTAATTTCGCCCTATATAACCTTTTATTTGCCCCTATGACTGTCAAAATTCCTCTTAACCCCAATCAGATTCAAAATCTCGATCTATCATCCTTAGAGACTATTATTCAAGATTACCAGTCCCGATCAGCGATCGCAAAATTGGAACAAGCTCTACAATTAGAGATAGATTATCCTTGCGTGGAGGGTGATATGCGGGAATTATCGGAGATACCGGAAGTCAGGCTGTGGTTTCTGCGTTTAGACGCGGTTTATCCCTGGTTTATCTTTATTCTTGACCCAAAACAGGGAGAAATCGCCCGCTATGCGGCTATGTTAGTCCCCCATCAATTCCATCGCGGGGAAGGAATTCAATATAATCCCGAAGCTTTGGAGATTTTTGTGATGCAAAAACTCTTTATTTTGTCTGATTGGCTGAAAAGTCAGCAAATTCCTGCTTTATCTCGCTTAAAATTTTTCGCTCAACAGTTTGGTTACGATATCGACGAGGAATTTCTCTCTCGTCTCTAAAGACTCCCTGGGCTGACTAGATAAGGTATTTTTAATATATGGCAAGCTACTGTCTCGCCCAATTTAGCGCCACCAATACCCCTATCAGAGAATCATGGATACAAAATCCTTTAAACGTACCCTACAGCAATCGGATAACTATAACCGCAAGGGATTCGGTCACAAAGAGGAAGTAATGGATGCGATGACCAATGAGTATCAAAGCGACCTGATCCAAAAAATTCGGGAAAATAATTATCGTTTACAACGGGGTGACGTGACCATCTATCTCGCTCAAGCTTTTGGTTTTTGTTGGGGGGTAGAACGCGCTGTCGCTATGGCCTACGAAACTCGTCAACATTTTCCCCAGGAACGTCTCTGGATTACTAACGAAATTATTCACAATCCCTCGGTTAATCAGCGTCTGCGCTCCCTGGCCGTGGGTTTTATTCCGGTGGAAAATGGCCAAAAAGACTTTACTGTGGTGGAATCGGGGGATGTGGTGATTTTACCCGCTTTTGGGGCCAGTGTCTCGGAAATGCAAATACTTAACGATAAGGGTTGCATGATTGTGGATACCACTTGTCCCTGGGTTTCTAAGGTGTGGAATTCCGTGGAAAAACACAAAAAAAGCGACCACACTTCAATTATTCACGGCAAATATAATCACGAAGAAACGATCGCCACTAGCTCTTTTGCTGGCACTTATCTGATCGTTTTAAATTTGGCTCAGGCTAATTATGTCGCTAATTATATTCTCCACGGTGGCGATAAAAACGAGTTTTTAGAGAAGTTTAAAAATGCTCATTCCCAGGGTTTCGATCCCGAACGCAATCTAGATTATATCGGTATTGCCAATCAAACCACGATGCTGAAAAGTGAAACGGAGGAAATTGGCAAGCTCTTTGAGCATACTATGTTGAGAAAGTACGGACCGATCGATTTTAAAGATCATTTCATGAGTTTTAATACCATCTGTGATGCCACTCAAGAGCGTCAAGATGCCATGTTTGAACTGGTGAAAGAACCGCTTTCTTTAATGGTGGTAATTGGTGGTTATAATTCCTCTAATACCACTCACCTACAGGAAATAGCGATCGAGCGTGCCATTCCTTCCTATCATATCGATAGTGCCGAGCGCATTCTCCCCGGTAATCGCATCGAACATAAACCTTTAGGTGGCGATTTAATCATCACCGATAACTGGTTAAATGAAGGAAAAATTATCGTCGGAGTGACTTCCGGCGCTTCCACTCCTGATAAGGTGGTAGAAGAGGTAATCGAGAAAATTTTTGCGCTCAAATCTTCTTTAGTCCCGGGTTAATTAGGGTTGGCTGAATAAATCTAAAAACCTTGTTGGGTAAGACTTTTAGACTTTTTTTCCCTCAAAAAGTGCCAATCCTTGGAGTGATCGGGGGTAAAATTCCAGGACTTTTTCCCTGAAAATTAGGTAATTGACCCCCTCAAAATCGGTAAAACCCTACACCCCACACCCCGCACCCTGCCCCCACGAAAAACTTTTTCAGCAGACCCTAATTAGCCTGGGTGTGTTAGCCTTTGGCAATGGCTGCGTCTCAATTTTGGAGAAATATCTATTGCTCACCATCAGTGGGAGAGAGTCACAAATATCACAAACAGGAGATGCATCCGATATTTTTATCAGTGGGATTGCTCAGAAACTAACGACCGCAATCTTGACATTGACGTTAGAACCGTTCAGCAATTATCAGTGACTTTTAATACTAAATCCGTTGAATATAGGCTACATATCAGGACGGGCAAAAGGCAAGAGGCAAGAGGCAAAAGGGGGAATAAATAAGCTAAACGGCTTTTACTTCGGATCACCGATATAGACTCCAAAAGGGTTATAGCTATTGGATCATGCAGGTTAAGCGCCGTTTAGCTTAATCAGTTTTTAATAACCGGATTTAGTATAACGCTCTTCTGGGACTTTCGGAAATCCCTGACCAAATCTAGATTCTGAAACCCTTGGTTGACAAGTAATCGCTAACTTTTTTTCGGTGGTGATTCAGTAGTAGTGATGGCGGCTTAATCCTTTGCTTTGCTGTGCATTGTAGTCATGGATAAAATACCAAAGGGTTCCCCAACGTGATTCTCCATTTTTTTAGAGAAAGATAGACTCTCTCTCACCAGCAGAGAAATCCTTTGTCGAAAGGTATTATTTAATCTTTCAATAGGATTAGTTTGACCAGTTTCT
>SFAU01000026.1 GCA_007096045.1 Microcystis novacekii Mn_MB_F_20050700_S1
AGAGATAAACTCGATGCTCTTTTAAATCGTTTATCCAATGACACTATCGGGTATTTGACGGGATGGTCTTGGATTTTAGAAGCTCTATGTCTGTCAGGAATTTAGAAATTTGGTATAAGTACCTCCCCTACGCTTTCATGACGGGGAACCTTAAACCCAGATTTTCGGTAAATGGGTAATAACATTAAATTCCTAGCTGCTGATATAGTTCAACTTGATCTTTGACAACAGTTAAGTTTTTTTGTTCTTCAATATTCTGAATAGCTTGTTGAGTTTTTTGGTTAAAATCGCTTAAGTAGGTAGGTGTTAAAAGTTGTCAGATCCCCCCGCCTATCGTAGGGTTGATTCATAGTAGGGTTGATTCATGAATCAACCCTACCTTATCAAGGGGGGCAGGGGGGATCGAACCTAAAATCAATTTTTAATTTAATTATAACCAGCTACTTAACTATATTATAAGTGATGTTGCTAGGGAGCATCTCACCTTTGTAACCCCTAAATCAGGTTTTTATGTCAAGCTATTTTGAAAGCCTTGCTAGAAACGAGTTTTAGGCATAAGTATAATTACTCACTTGCATAAATGAGATGCTGCACTAAGTCTAGGGGAAGTTTTAAAGCTCTAGCAATTTGTTCAATGCTTAATCCTTCTTTGATTAATTCGGGAATGGTTTCTAATTTAGCTTGTTGATAAATATTAGATGAGTGTAAATTATTTTCTATTTTCTCTTGACAATCATTTCCCTTATTAATTTGGACAACATCTCTGATTTTACTAGAATAAAAAACATTAGAATGATAATATCTTTGTAAACTAGATTTTAAATTTGATTTACTGACTTCCTCTCCTAATATTTCTGATAAGGTTTTCCATAATTTACCTGCTGTTTCCTTGATATATTTCTGAGAACGATGATTTTTTTGAGCGATTTCGGCATATTTTTGATGATTGACAACTCCCTCTAAGATTTCATGGTGAAGATCGTCTAAATGTTCTCCTGTATGGGAGAAAACAAGCTCATCAATAGTTATTATAAAAGATTGAATATCAAATGAGTTCATAGGATGATTTTCAACAGGGAGTTAAGTCAGGATTGCTTGACATTATACCGCAAAATGCAAATTTAGTGTCTTTATATTTCTTTATGGGGCTTTTATGGGTCTTGAAAGGCAATTTTTTTTAGAATAGACTGATTGATGCAAACTCGAATCAAAATAAAAAATATGTCAAAAGTAATAATCAATAATTCTAAATTAATGCTTTACCAACTTAATAATTTAGTTCTTGGGATTATTTTTTTAGTATCTGGCTCTTTTTATTCTGAAAAAGCTAGTGCATTTACATTATCCGTAGAGTCAATGGTAGATCAACCAAATAACGGTGATACATTTATTGAATTTCCTACTGTTTCAGGTACTGGAAGAGGTGGATTCACATTAACTAAGGAAATCGGCGATACTGGAACAGTTCAAGTAACACTGGCTCTCTTACTAACTCATGCGGGAACATTTATACGCCAAGACAGAAACATAAACATAAATTTAGATGCGCTAGCGGTAGGTGGTTCAATCTCTTCTGGTCTATTTTCAATTACAAATACTGCCGGTCCCTTAAGTCGCGGTAATTACTTTACAGTTTTAACCACTTCAGCTTTTTCTCCTAGTTCACCTCAGGTTGTATCTCTTGCTGATAGACATGACTGGAAAGTTGTTGGAACTCCCGAACCCACCTCAATTTTAGGACTCTTTTCTCTAGGAATACTCGGTGCTGGTGCGACAATAAAACGCCAAGTAAAACGCAATCATTCTATCGAAAAAGAAACCACAAAAATAGGTTAAATCGCCCGTTAAGTCGTTTAATATCTTTCTTAAAGCGATTTTCAAAAATGGGTAATAACATTAAATTCCTAGCTGCTGATACAGTTCAACTTGATCTTGGCAAACAGTTAAGTTTTTTTGCTCTTCAATATTCTGAATAGCTTGTTGAGTTTTTTGGTTAAAATCGCTTATCGTATAACTCCCTTCTGCAATTCGTCGTTCTTTTTCCGCTTCTTCTAAAAATTCAGCTAGGTGTTTTTTTAGATAGGTTGCCAGGCTATCTTGTTGTTCTTCAGAAAGCAGTGCAATTTGCTCGAAAGTTTCTTGAATTAATTTAGTCATCTGTATTGTACTCCGAAGTTCAGTTTTTGAGGAAAAAAATCAAGATAAGTAGGTAGGCGTTAAAAATTATCAGACACCCCCGTTATCAAGGGTAGGGTTGATTCATGAATCAACCCTACCTTATCAAGGGGGGCAGGGGGGATCGAACCTAAAATCCATTTTTAATTTAATTATAACCAGCTACTTATAAATACTGCCCTAACACACCAAAAAGAAAAGTTTTTGATGTGTTACCCTTGGTCAAACCACTATTCATAACAAAGCCATTTCCCCCACCACTTCCAAGCGGGTATAACTGCCGATTTTGAGGAATTTTTCCGAGAGAGATTCGGCCACATTGGGAGTAATCCAGCCCAACTGTTTGAGAATTTGTAAAGCGGCGGCATATTTAGCCCGTTTGGAACCATCTAAAGCTTTAATTGCTAATCCTAAACCCTCACCGACGCGCCCGATACATTGAATACCTTCGGACCCGGCTTTACTGACGATTTCCCCTTGGCTAATCTGCATTAATTCCGTATCAAAAGCCCCTTCTCCTGCTACCATGCGGGGATGATAGGTCATCGCCCGGACGATTCTTTCTAAGTCTAAACGGTTGCCAGAGGCTAACTGGGCGTAGAGATGGGCCATTTGCCCCAGCTGCATTGAATAGGTGGGCGCGCCGCAGTCATCGTGGGCGCTGATTAATTCGTCCCCCGGCATCCCCAATAATTCGGCAATTTTGCTTAAAATTAGCTTCTGTATCTGACTAGAACGCCGCAGATAGGTATTTAATGGCCAGCCGCGCTGTTGACACACCGCTAACATCCCAGCGTGTTTACCAGAACAATTGTACTGCAAGCGACTGGGTTTACCTTCTGGGAGGGGACATTGCAGGGCATTGACATCGATATCGGCGCGCCAGAGAATATTAAAGACTTGACGGGCCTGTTCCACTGTGCCTTGGTGAGAACTACAGATAATGGCTAGATCCTTATCGTTGAGATCGTAGCGTTCGAGGGTGCCGGTACTGGTGACAGCCAGTGCTTGAAAAGGTTTTAGGGCAGAACGAATAAAGGCGCTAGTTTCGGCGCTGCCGGCGGTGGATAATACCCGGCCGCGGTCATCACAAATGGCGGCCTCGACATGATGGACCGATTCAATAATACCTTCCCGGAGGAGATGAATTTCTAAGCGGTGGGTTGGTGAACGTTTTACCCTATTCATTCAGATTGGTTGCAGTTAGTGAGTGAAAAATAGCCAGAAAAGACCACTGATAGCGATAATTGCCCCTAGAATCAGGGCGGTTTTTTGTAAACGCCAGAGAATGGGCTGGATTTGATAGGAGACGATTAAACGATCGCGGGTTAAGATAGGGGCGGTTTTTGTCCAGATTTGGCCATCATACCAGCCCGACTCTTCATAAAATACTTTCTCTGATTGCAAGCGGTCATAAACGTAGATCCAGCCTAAATACAAGCGCAATAACACCAATCCTACCAAAATTGTCGAGCCAAAAATCCCCGCACAGAAGAAGAGAAAAGGGGCTTTTTTGAGGGGAAAACTAGCGGCGGCAATCGGTCCGACCACTACCCATGTCCACAACCATAACCAGAGAAATTTTTTTGTATAAGAGGCTACATCTAGCGTCGCCCAACGAAAAAACCAAGATTCTTTTAATTGTTCGTACTCGTTAACCGGTTGCTGTTCTTCCGGGACGGGACAGAAATCAAGGGAGGATTTCATGGACTTTACTCCTCTAAATGGTTGCTAGGTAGAGTAATCCGTTGAGCATGACCCCAAAAAGCTTCTAAATTATAAAATTCCCGCTCTTTTGGTAAAAAGATATGGACAATGATATCGCCATAATCCATCAGGATCCAGCTACCTTCGCTTTTTCCTTCCACTTGTCGGGGAGATTGTTGCCATTCTAGTTCCATAGCAGCTTCGATCGCATCCTCGATCGCTCGCACTTGAGTGGTAGAATAGCCGGTAATAATCAGAAAATAATCGGTTAAATAACAGATATCGGCGACTTTCAGGATGGCGATGTCCCCTGCTTTCTTGTCCTCGGCAGCGGTAACAATTGTCTCCAGAAACTTTTCGGTATTGAGATTTTCGGCGATGGGGGTAATAATTCCAGTGGGATTGGTCATTCAGTTTGTGGTCATCCTTTGGCTAAGGTGGTTGTAAGGGAGTCTTGAGATTATGTTAATCAATGGTTTTAGTTGCTGTTGGTTGTTCTTTAACAATTTGTAACGCCCAGTTGCGGGTTAGCACGGTGCGGGGATGAATGGGACAATGGCTACTTAAAAGATATTTTAGGGAATAATCGCAGGTTTGTTGAAGGCTTTTATGGAGATTTTGATAGCTGAGTTGTCGTAGAGCTTTTAATTCGGGTGTATCGCCGCGATTGGGTTCCAAGGCATCGGCAATAAAGACTATACAGCTAAGATCGCTCATATTGGGTTGACCGAGGGTATGATTGCGAATTGCTGCGAGAATTTCCTCATCGGTAACGTTAAATTCTTTTTGGGCGACAATTGCACTCACGTCGGCGTGGAGTAAGTGGGGATGAGATAAACAGATACTATCCACCTCTATTCCCGCCGATTCTGCCATTTTTAGCAGTTTTTTGGGCTTGAAAAATTTGGCCAGATCGTGTAGTAGCCCCGCTTGCCCTGCTTGGACGGGATCGAGATCGTGATGACGAGCTAAATCAATACACATGGTCTCCACACCGAGAATATGTCGCAGACGGTGTTCGTTGACGTTTTCTTTTAACCAGTCGATAACTTGCTGTCGCATCTTTTTTTGCCCTTGTGGAACCCCAGAATGATTGTAACAATTACTATACAATTTTGCCTATCGCTCCCGGGTTCGATCTTTACCAATCATCCTCGCGACTAGCTTCTAAAACTTCTTCTTGCTGCCAATCATCCTGAAAAGGTTGTACCACTTTACCGATCGCATCGGCCACAAAAGACTTAATAAATTCTTCCTTGCGACTAAGTTGAAATTGTCTTTGTACCACCTCTGTCATACCACCATCACCCCAGTCTTGATCGTGACGGAAATATTCAATAAAACTTTTGCCAGCAATGCGGGTTAAATAGGCGGCACTGACTCCTTGAATTGCCTTACCGACTATATAGGTAGTAAAGTTTAATTGTAGGATTCTGGCTAATAATTCTACCGCTCCTTTCACCACTCCCAAACTAACTAGAGTTTTGCCTAAAGATAGAGCCAATCCCTTGCCTCGATCGCTGTTAATTTCACAGCCATAAACTTGACCAATTTCTCTGACCATTTGAGCATTAACCGCCGCCGTTGCTAACAGATCGAACACTGGTAAGGGAGTCACGGCAATCACTCCCGCACCGATCCACTGATAGCGATCGATAATTTTATCAGCTTGGCGACGACGTTGGCGATCAATAATTTTCCTAGCTTCTTCTCCTAATCTTTGGGATTGTAAGAGGATATTATCCGCCACCAAATCCTCCCCTTCAGCGCGTAAAACTGAAGCCAAACGTTTAATTAAAGCTAAAATATCTGGTTCTGGTGTGATTATTTGTCCACTGGTTAACTGCACAGGTTGGGGATTAGCAGTGACGGCAATAATATCGGCTGAAAGTATCACTCCTTTAAGACGTTCTCGTAATTGTTTTAAAATAATGTCTCGATCTTCGTCGCTATAGAGATCAATTTTATTAAAGACTAAGAGAGAACGTTTCCCCATATCAATTAAACGCAATAAAGGGCCGTATTCCGATTGTCGAATATCGTTATCGATGACAAATAAAAGTAAATCTGCTTCCGTTGCTAATTGTCGCGCTAACTGTTCCCTTTGACCTCCAGCTGCACCAATTTCGAGAATGCCGGGGGTATCGGTAATTTGAATTTCCCGATTCACACCTTTCATTTTTAAACTATAGGTTTCCCCTTTTTCCGTGGTTCCCATGGTTGCCTCCACATTACCCACCATTTGACCGATGAGAGCGTTAATTAAAGAGGTTTTTCCCGCCGATCCTGTGCCGAAAACAATGATTTTAACTTCTTTTCTAACTAAACTTCGCTCAATTTCTTGGGAACGATTAATAAAAACCTGTTGAGTTACTTTATCTTGAATTTGCTCCACTTGTTGCCGGATAGCTTTTAAGGTTTCCCCCGCAGCCTCGGTTTTCTCTACGGGTAATTTTAGGGGTGGACGGGAGGAAGAACGCAACTTACGGCGACTTTTTTGGCGCTGGGGCAGCAGATAAAAGTAGTACAAAAGAACGTAAATTAGCAAGCCCAGCAGTCCGATAATCAGTAAAAGCAGAATATTAGCTAAGATAGGAGCGGTAAAGGCGATCTGGATGTAAAGACGATAGATAGAGTTGACTAACCACAACATTAATCCGAAAATAAAGCTCAGACCAATGATTAAAGCGGCAAGACGGGGTAATTTCATCAGCTTTAACGGTAGGGGATTGCTTGATCTTGATCTTAGTTCTTTGCCGGCCGATTGTCGGGAACTAGAATAGGGTTTGCGGCAAAAAGTTTTTCGTGGGGGTAGCGACCAGCAATTCTCATTTTGAAATAAATAGAGCATTAACCCCGATTTTGGAAGGCAAAATATAGGACAAAGTGACTATTTTTCAGGGAGAGGCGATCACTAAAAAAACAATTGGTTGGACAAATTAAGTATAAATACTCAAGCAATCAAAGGGATTGGCTGAGAACGAACGGGGTAAATTCAGGAAGATAGTTCTGTTTTTAGAATAGGGAATTCAAGGGAAATAAAAATTTATAATTATTATCAGCTAAGGTAAAAACAGAATATCTTCTTTCAACAGAAGCCAATCAGCGTCAATTATCGGAAGCTATTGACAAAATAGAAAATAAAGAAAACTTAGTGACAATTACCACAAAAGAATGGCGTGAAAAATATAGTATTTGATCCGAAAGCTTTTAAACAATTCAATGAATGGGCGATAGAAGACAAAAAACTCTAGAAAAAATCGTTGATTTAATTGACGATATATTGCGCCATCCCTTCTCTGGAATCGGTAAACCCGAACCCTTAAAATATCAACTCAAGGGTTATTGGTCAAGACGCATTAATGATGAACATCGCTTAGTATATAAAATTACAGAAACAGAAATTATTATTATCAGTTGTAAATTTCATTATGACTAGGCTCAATGTAATCGCTGTTATTTTGTTGATTAAACTTTAAAATTGCCATTGCTTGGGATAGGAACGCCAAGGGCGATCGCTTCTTGGGAATGAGGAGGGGCGATCGTTTTTGGGGATAAGGAGGGGCGATCGTTTTTGGAAGGAGCAATTTTTGGGGAATGGCGATCGCTTTTTGGGAATGAGGAGAGGCGATCTCTCTTTGTGAGTTGGAAAGTTGTCATCGATCAGCGATCGCCGATGTCATGATTGCCCAAGCAGAGTAAAATAGAAGTCTGTATTGAAAAAGGGGAAAGTAACAATGCCGCCAACAATGCAATTTAGTCAAATCTTAGAAATGATTGACTATCTCTCTTTTGATGAACAAGATGACTTGATCAATATTGTTAAACATCGGCAAATCGAAAAAAGACGAGAACAAATTGCTCAAAATATTTCTCAAGCTCGACAAGACTATCAAAATGGTAATGTTTTTCGAGGAGATGTTGATTCCATTATTGCCGAACTAAACAATGATTAACTTGGTTTTTAGCCAATCATTTAAACGCGCTTTCAAAACAAGGATTAAACGACAACCCGACTTAAAATCAAAAATAGAAGCCAAATTGAGACTACTCGCTGACGCTCCCTATAATCCAATATTACGCACCCATAAACTAAAGGGGAAATTGTCAGGTGCTTGGGCTTTTTCTGTTGAATATGATTGTCGAATTATTTTCAATTTTGAATCAAACCCTGAAACCCAAGAAGAAGAGATCAACCTAATTGATATTGGAACTCACGATGAGGTTTATTAAATATGATTTTTTATTATGTTAGCAAGGTTTCGGAGTTGGTGATCGCTTTTTGATGATGGGGAGGGGCGATCATGTATAATCCAAAATATTATGAACTAGATACAAAATCTCGATAAAATGGAGATAGAATGGGACAATAATAAAGCTGCTTCCAACTTGATCAAGCATAAAATATAAAATTGATTTTGAAGATGCAAAAAACATTTTTCTAGATACCAACTGTCTGGAAAGAGAAGATAAACGTGATTATAATGAAACTAGAATTCAAGTAATCGGTATAGTTAATCAAGTAGTTTTATTTGTCGTCTATACCAAAAGAAACGGCAGATACCGCATTATTTCAGCAAGGAGAGCCAATAAAAATGAACGACGACAATATTACCAGAGTCAGACTTGATCCCGAAAATGTTAGTCATGGTAAGACAGATTGGGAAAAAGTTGAAGCAATGACTGAGGAAGAAATTGACAAAGCAGCCGAAGCAGATTCGGACTGTCTCCCCCTATCTCAACAAGAATTAAATGAGTTTCGCCGTACATCAATCACAGATGCCGATCTTATAGTGCGATCGCTGTCATCTTGTTGATTAAACTTTGAAATTGTCATTGCTTGGGATAGGAACGGCAAGAGCGATCGCTTTGGGAAGGAGCAATTCTGGTCTTTTGATCAAGGCTCGACATCGCTGACACAAAACTTCCTCTACTTCATCTAATCCCGAAAACACAAAGGTTAGCCAGGGGTTCATCAGCCAAAGGCCACAATCGCTCGGCGGGTTGAAGTTCAGGGGATTTGGGTGGCATCCAGAGTAAATGAATTCCCTCAGGGACTTGTAAGCTAAACGGCTTTTACTTCGGATCACCGATATAGACTCCAAAAGGGTTATAGCTATTGGATCATGCAGGTTAAGCGCCGTTTAGCTTAACTGTTCACTGGTATGAAAAGAAGCTTGGTCTAAAGCTAAAACCACGCGACGTTGCGCTCCAAGGCGAAAATGTTCGGCAAAATCAGCCAAAATCTCCCCGAAAACTTCTAGATTAAGTTTGGGAACAATCCACCAATAGGTTTCCCCACTTTGGGGATGAACAAATCCCACTAACCACAACCACTCAAATTTCCAGTTCACGTCAGCTATGGGGTTTTCTCCCTTCTGCACCCAAATAATCCGGTTAATCGGTTTTAATCCGATACGATGTTCATCTTCTGCCCATGCTTCTACCCTGGCTTCGGGATGCTCTCGTTTCACTTCTTTAACGGTCTGCGAAATTTTTTTTTCCACTGTTCTTGTTCTTCGGGGTCACTCTCGATGTGAGCGGGTCGGGGTCTTCTTCTGACGTAATCGAGACCGCGCAAATAATCCCAGCCCCTTTGAGGAGCGACTCTTTTTCCTAATAATTCGCTCATCCATTGGGCCACCTTGGGACCAGTCCATAATCCTCCATCCGATGGCGGTTCTTATAGAGCTTGCCACAGTAAGGCCTGTTGTTGGTCATTGAGCAAAGGGGTTCTACCAGCATTATTTTGACGTTTATCCCCTAAACTTGCTGGACCCAAGCGATTATACCCCCATACCAATTGGGAGCATCTCACTTTTGTAACCCCTAAATCAGGTTTTTATGTCAAGCTATTTTAAAAGCCTTGCTAGAAACCAGTTTTATGGATAAGTATAATTACTCACTTGCATAAATGAGAT
>SFAU01000260.1 GCA_007096045.1 Microcystis novacekii Mn_MB_F_20050700_S1
CAAACGATAGAAACAATAATGGGAGGGACTTTCAGTTAATTATTTATTAGTAGTTGATAATCTTCAAAAATGTTGCTGTACAAGGATCGACTTAAGACTTTTGCAAGAGGTCTATTAAATCAACTTCCTGTAATTTTAATTGACCCAGATGCAGCCAATCAATTTGACCGCTTACAAGGTATTTCTAAATTCCGCAAAATTGGCAGAGCAGATTTGTTAATTGCTAGTATCGTCTTAGCTCATCAAGCCACTCTAGTAACTAGAAATCTGCGACATTTTAGACAAATTACGCATTTATTCTCAGAAAATTGGGTCGATTAATTCCTGTTCTGAATTGTGAGCAAGATTAAGAGAAAAGTCCGCCCAAGCGATGAAGAATTAAGGTTACTGTTATGGTCAAGTCTAGCGATCGCACAAGACTGTCTGGATAGCAGTAAGGATTGTGTGGAGCAACTGACGGAAAAAGCGATCGCCGATTCAGCCAAACTGAAGACACTGGATGATAGAATCGCCTTGATTGATAAACGGTTGGGAGTCTTAACAGACTACTTAATTCTTACCCTTTTTGAGGGGGGAAGTGGCAAACTATTACTGTTACCGTTGAATGGGAAAAGACTGTGGATATTCGCTTAATCGTTGTCGATGTGGATGGAACGATCGCCGGGGATAACAATCAGGTTAATCCGGCTGTGGTGCAAGCGGTCTCGGCCGTCCAAAAAAAGGGAATTCCCGTCGCTATTGGCACTGGCAGGATGTACCGCTCGGCTTTACGTTTTCATAAACGCCTTAAATCCACTTTACCTTTAATTGCTTACAATGGCGCTTGGATTCAAGATCCTGTTTCCCAAGTTCACCATCGACATACTCCCATTTCCCCCGACTTAGCGATCGATCTTTTAGATTATCTTGAACAACCCCAATGGCAAGAGAAAATCTCCCTTAATTTTTATATGGACGATGTGCTTTATGTGCGGCAATTAAACGCGGAAACGGAATTCTATCGGCAGCGATCGGGTATTATTGCCGAAGCAGTGGGAGATTTACGCAAAGTGGCCCACAAAACTACTAAAATCCTGGCCATGGGGGAAGATAAGCAATTTATCGCCGAGATTTGGCAGCATTTACAGCAACGCTATCAAAATCAAGATTTATACTTTACCCAATCGAGTCCGACTTTTTTTGAAGTTACCCACGTTGAGGCTACCAAGGGAAGCGCCACCCAATTTTTGGCCGAAGATATCCTAGGATTACAACCGCAAAACGTCATGGCGATCGGTGATAATTTTAATGATGTTTCTATGCTCACCTATGCGGGTGTCGGTGTCGCCATGGGTAATGCTCCCCAAGCCGTTAAGGAGCAAGCCGATTGGGTTGCCCCCAGTGTAAACTTAAATGGGGTGGCCGCTGCCTTGGAAAAGTTTGTTTTAATTTGAGGAATGGGGGAATGGGGAAGTGGAGAAATGGGGAGATGGGGAGATGGGGAATTGGGGAGATGGGGAATTGGGGAGATGGGGAGATGGGGAATTTCAACTAAAACCCTACAACCCTAAAACCCTAACACCCTAACACCCTAAAACCCTAACACCCTAAAACCCTTTTCATCGAGAAAATTATGACTATTAATACGCAAACTGTTACGATTCCTAACAAAGATATTGACATAGATGCCTATTTAGCCATTCCCGATCGGGTGGGAATTTATCCAGCAGTTATCGTGATTCAGGAAATATTCGGCGTAAACGACCATATTCGGGATGTTACCCGCAGAATTGCCCAAGACGGCTATATAGCGATTGCTCCTGCCATTTATCAGCGATTTGCTCCCGGTTTTGAAACGGGGTACAGTATGGCAGATATCGAAATTGGTCGTCAGTACAAGGAACAAACCAAAGCTGCCGAATTAATCAGCGATATCCAGTCCACCATCGATTATCTTTATAGTTTGCCACAGGTGCAAAAAACCGGTGTCGGCACGATCGGTTTTTGTTTTGGTGGTCATGTGGTTTATCTTGTCTCCACTCTAGAGGATATCAAAGTTACTGCCTCTTTTTACGGTGCGGGAATCACCACGGGAACCCCCGGGGGTGGCCAAGCGACAGTGAAGGTGACTCCCCAAATCAAAGGGACAATCTACGCATTTTTCGGGGTGTTGGATACCAGTATTCCTCAAAAGCAAGTGGATGAGATAGAAAACGCATTAACCCGTTATCAGATTCCTCATCGAGTTTTCCGCTATGAAAATGCCGACCATGGCTTTTTCTGCGACCAAAGAGCTAGTTATAATGCTGATGCGGCCAAATCTGCTTGGGATCATGTACTAGAGTTATTTAGCCTTCTTAAATCTTAATGGTCTGACTCCTCAAGCTTCAGCTTACACTGGAAGCAGTTCGAAATCACATTTGTAACCATTCTATTTATCATGACACCGAACCCAGCCTTTTCCATGGACGATTTTGCCAAAGCTCTTGATCAATACGATTATCAATTTGAAAAAGGGCAGATCGTGCGCGGGAGAGTCGATCAACACACCTCCGATGGAGCATTCATCGATATTGGCGGCAAATCCTCCGCTTTTATTTCTTTAAGGGAAATTTCCCTGGAAAATGTTACTTCCATTGCCGAAGCTTTACCCATAGATGCAGAATTCGATTTTCTGATTACCCGTGGACAGGACGCGGAAGGGCAAGTTACCCTGTCTCTGCGGCAATTATTACTGCAAAAAGCTTGGGAAAATGTCAGGGAAATCTCTGAAAGTGGCAAGTCGGTGCAGCTGCGCGTCACGGGGGTGAATAAGGGGGGAGTAACGGGAGAGGTGGAAGGATTAAAAGGATTTATCCCTCGCTCCCATTTAATCGAAAAAAATGATTTAGATTCCCTAATCGGACAACTTTTAACCGCAACTTTTATTCAAATCGATCAAGAAAATAATAAATTAGTTTTATCTCAGCGAGAAATTGCTCGCGCTAACGCTATCAGTCAATTAGCTGTGGGTAAATTATTAAGTGGCACTGTGGTTAAATTACAACCCTACGGTGTCTTTGTCGATTGCGGTGGAGTAACGGGATTACTCCATGCTAAACAGGTGACGGGAGCCTTTTTTAATTCTCCTATGACTTTCTTTAAGGTTGGTCAAGCAATTAAAGTGGTAGTCGCGGAAATTGACGAATATAAAAACCGCATTTCCCTATCCACAAAAATCCTCGAAGCGCACCCCGGCGAAATTCTCGAAAACTTTGCAGAAGTCATGGAAACAGCAGCAGAAAGATTAAAACAAGCTCAGGGAAAAACAATGGACAGTTAAATCAGTTATCAGTTATCAGTTATCAGTTATCAGATGTGAGTTTTAAGTGGACAGTCTTAAGTAGGAAATTGCCGTTTTCTTTTCGCTGATTGCTGTTTTTTACTTTTTCCTTGATCAAGATGTTTCAAGAAAAGATGTTTCAAGATCGGATAGCAATTTTAGGGACTATGCACGGAAAAGAGCGGGTAATCGCACCGATTTTAGCGCAAGAAATAGGTCTGAAGGTGATTGTACCCGATAATTTTAATACCGATCGCTTTGGCACTTTTACCCGGGATATTAAGCGCATCGGGACACAAATTGAAACCGCTCGCAGAAAGGCACAAGAAGCGATCGAGCTTTCGGGATACGATATAGGAATTGCCAGTGAAGGTAGTTTTTATCCCCATCCCAACTTGCCGTTAGTTTCCTGTAATCGTGAATTGATTTTATTGCTCGATCGAGTCCATAATCTAGAAATAATTGGTCAAGCAATAGTCACGGAAACTAATCACGCTCACCAAACTGTAACTAATCTAGCAGCTGCTTTAGAATTTGCCGAAAAAATCGGCTTTCCTAGTCATGGTTTAGTGGTGATGTTTGATAAAAATTCTCTCGACTCCGAGCAGATTTTTAAGGGAATTACTGACCAGAAAAATTTAGTTAAAATTGTTGAAGATATTCTTGACAAAAACGGCAAAGTACACCTAGAAACCGATATGCGCGCTATGCACAATCCCACGCGGATGAAAGCAATTGTTGCCGCAACAGCAAATCTTGTTCAGAAACTTAATCAATTATGTCCTAATTGTGGTTGTCCGGGGTTTGATATTATCGAAAGAAAAGCGGGTTTACCCTGTGGTTTATGTCACTTTCCCACCTCTTTAATTAAACTGGAACTATACGGTTGTCAAAGGTGTGATTATCGAGAGGAAAAACTCTTTCCCAATGGTCAAAAAACCGCCGATCCGATGTATTGTGAATATTGTAATCCTTAAAGATATCTTTTCTATGGAAAGAATTTTAGAACCGGAAGTAATGGATGATCGGGAAGAAGCGATCGAATATGATGCCATGGACTTCACGGAAGTTAATACTAATTTCGCTAAAGAAGCCGTACAATTGGCCGGCATTAATGCTAGGGTATTAGATGTAGGAACTGGCACTGCACGCATTCCGATTATGATCAGTCAACTACGTCCCCAATGGCAAATTATCGCTATTGATCTGGCCGATTCTATGTTAGAAATTGGTCAAAAAAATATCCTTAATGCTAACTGTCAAGAACGAATAAAATTAGAAAAAGTTGATGGGAAAAATCTTCCCCACCAATGCGAGCAATTTGATTTAGTTATTTCTAATAGTTTAATCCACCATCTAGAAAATCCTCTACCTTTTTTACGGGAAATTAAGCGAGTTTTAAAACCGAATGGTGGCATTTTTTTACGAGATTTATTCCGTCCCGATTCCGAGGAAATAATCCAGGGGATGGTGAGGGAAATCGATCCTAATTTTTCTCCCCGACAAGCGCAACTATTTCAAGACTCGCTGCGAGCGGCTTTTACCCTAGCAGAAATCGCCGATTTAATCCAGCAGTCGGGATTAAAAAATGTTAAAATTTATCAGTCTTCCGAACGTCATTGGACAGCCATAAAAACAAGTAAAAACTAATCAATAAATAGGAAAAAATAGAGTTATGAAAGTTGGATTTTTGGGAACGGGATTAATGGGAACACCAATGGTAGAAAGATTATTAAATCAGAGAATTCCTGTTATTGCCTATAATCGCACCTTAGAAAAATTAGCACCTTTACAGCAGTTGGGAGCCAAAACAGTTAGCTCTCCTGAGCAAGTAATTCAAGAAGCAGATTGTCTGATTTTAATGTTAACTAATGCCACCGCTATCCAAGAGGTTTTAGGATTAAATTACGAACAATCTAACTTCAATAATCGTACTATTATCCAGATGGGAACTATTGCTCCTTCTGAAAGTAAACAACTGCGAGATCAAATTGTGGCTAAAGGGGGAGAATATCTAGAAGCACCCGTGTTAGGAAGTATTCCCGAAGCTAAAAATGGGACTCTCTTAGTTATGGTGGGAGCAACAGAGAAACAGTTTCATCAATGGTCAAATTTATTAGCACATTTTGGTCAAGAACCGATGTTAATCGGGGAAGTGGGAACCGCTGCGGCGTTAAAATTAGCTTTAAATCAATTAATTGCCGCTCTAACCAGTGCTTTTGCTTTGAGTTTAGCTTTTTTATCCCAGCAAGGAGTAGATCTAGAAAAGTTCATGACTATCCTGCGTCAAAGTGCCTTATATGCGCCTACTTTTGACAAAAAATTAACCAGAATGTTAGATAAAAATTATGCTAACCCGAATTTTCCCACTAAACATTTACTCAAAGATGTCAATCTCTTTTTAGAGGAATCGGAGAAGTTAGATTTAACCACTTTTCCCCTAACAGGAGTACAGCACCTTCTGGAAAAAGCTTTAGAAATGGGATTAGCAGAGCAAGATTATTCAGCTTTATACGGGGCGCTGAAAAAAGAATTAAGTAGGTAGGCGTTAAAAATTATCAGACACCTCCCTTATCAAGGGTAGGGTTGATTCATGAATCAACCCTACCTTGAATCAACCCTACCTTGAATCAACCCTACCTTGAATCAACCCTACCTTGAATCAACCCTACCTTGAATCAACCCTAGGGGATCGAACCTAAAATCTATTTTTAATTTAATTATAACCAGCTACTTATAAACTGCTTGGCAACATCAAAAAGACTCTCTTTGGTTTGTCTAGTCGGACAACTGATAGGAGAAAAACCGATAAAAGGCTTTAAATTTTCCTTAAGCTTTGTTGAGGTAGCCAGAAGAGGGGGTTAGAGTGGGAAGTGATGGAATTTTGGGCATATTTTCCTATGACGCTGACTGAATTTGGATTATTAGCGGGTTTACTTGTCCCCGGTATCCTGCTCTCGATTTTGGTGATGGCCAGTTTTGCCAAAGGAGGCTAAAAACCGATAGAGACACCGATGAAAGTGTCTCTATCTTTTTGGGGTGAAGATTAATCTATTTTTGGTTTTTTGCCCAATTTAATTGATTCTGTAGCTAACAAAATTGATTCTAAATGATGGCGCTTCTCCACTTGACCGAGGAAATAACCTGTCATCATCGCTGAAGCGAGAAGATTAGCCAAATTCTCGCTGTCGGTAGTAATTTGTACTGCAAAATCCTCTGAGGGCAACATTCCCACCAATCCCTTGACGTTTTGCGAGATAATATCTTTAATTTCGCTACTGACCGATTGGGCTATTCTCTCAAGGGTTTCAGGGTGCTGCTGCTGGAGATACTGCATCAGACCGTTATCATTTTGTTCTTCGGTTTCCCAGGGAAAAAAATCAGGATTAAAAGTCATCAGAATTCCCACGCTGTAGTGGTTATTGAATCTAGGTTAACAAATCGCTCTTCTTGATTGCCCGAAGTCCTCCCCATCTTCCTCAAGTTTAGCTCAGTGATCAAACATTCACCCTTAATATACTCTCTCTCTCCTTATTCCCGATCGGTAGCTTCCAGAATACCCTGTTCCCTAAGATTGTCAACCTCGAAATATTGATGAAATTTGTCGGTTACTTCTAACCAGTACGATCTGCCTTCATTTTGCTTGCGTTTTCTCACAAATCCTCGTTCTACCAAGTCCTGAACCTGTTGATAGGCCGTACTGCCCCGTAAATTAATTAAATCCGCTTGTAAGATCGGGGCTTTTAGTGCGATCGCTGCCAAAGTACGGAGGGTTCCCGTACCTAATTCGGCCGGGATGAGGTCTTCGATCAAATTCTGATAAGCTGACCGCAATTGTAAACTATAACCGAGGGGGGTTTCCACCACTTCCAAGGCACTATCCCGGTGAGCATAATCGGACATTAACTCGATCATAGCATCTGCTACCGTCAAGCGATCGCTGTTGGTTAATGTCACCATCTCGGTTAAGGGGACAGGCTGCCCTTTTAGGTAAAGTATCGCTTCTAGACGGGTAGCTAGTCTGATCTCCTGGTGGGGTTCCGCGCTCAATCTCGACTACCTAAGTTTAGACAATGATTTGATATTCTACTAGAAGACGAACGAGAAAATTATGGAAACTTTTTGGAGTCAGGTTTTAGACTTTTGTTATCAGGCTACCGGCCAGGTGGGCGATCGCCTACTAGCCGATTTTGGCAAATTACAGGCCACCAATAAAGCAGACGGGACTTTAGTGACGGCTGCCGACCGTTGGTCCGATGGCGAATTGCGATCGCTAATTGCCCGCACTTTCCCGGACCATGGAGTCTTAACCGAGGAAACTACCCATATCTTCCCGGATCAAGAATGGTGTTGGGTAGTGGATCCGATCGACGGCACGACTAATTTTACTCGCGGTATTCCCATCTGGGGCATTTCCCTGGGACTTCTCTACCGGGGGACTCCCGTGTTCGGATTTGTTTATCTGCCCTGCCTGAAACAGGCCTATTATGGTTATTGGTACGGTGAGACGGATTTAACCGGTCCAGAGGGGGCCTACTGCAACGGTCAACCCATTCACACCAGCGACGATTTTCCCAGCAAAAATCATCTGTTTAATCTCTGCGCTCGTAGTACAGATATATTTAAAAATCCCTTTCCCTGCAAAGTGCGGATGATAGGAGTGGCTAGTTATAATCTGCTTTTGGTTGCCGATGGCACTGTCTTGGGAGGAGTGGAAGCAACCCCAAAAGTCTGGGATATCGCCGCGGTTTGGGCGATTCTACAGGCCGCAGACGGGGTATTTATCTCTTTAGGAGAAAAGATTTTTCCCTTACAGGTGGGGGAGAATTATGGGGATCGATCCTATCCCTGTTTAGCCGTAGCTCGATCGAATTTAGCGCCGGTTTTCTTGCCTTTAGTCAGTTTTCTCAAGGATGCCAATAATTAGCTGCACTGACTTTTGTTTCTTCGGGTTAAACTAGCAAGGCAATTTGACTGGGACGCGAATAATGTAGCCCAAATTACTGATAACAGAAAAGACCATTTACACAAGCTAACCACAATTAGCCGATAAATGCCGTTGGTATGGCAGAAATTACCTCGAAATAGATAGATGGTTTCCTAGCTCTAAAAGGTGTAGTAATTGCGGGTATATTGCTGAGAAAATGCCGTTAAATATTCGAGAATGGGACTGAGACTGTGGGAGACACCATGACCGAGATGTTAACGCCAGTAAAAATATATTGTACCCGAAGGCAATTGATAGCCTGTTAAATTCCCTTGTTTCCACCACCTCCAAGTCGTTCGATAACTCATTCTTGTTTTTTTTGCCTAGTCTGATAGTTTTCTGTTTATATATTA
>SFAU01000261.1 GCA_007096045.1 Microcystis novacekii Mn_MB_F_20050700_S1
CTTTAGTCAAAAATTTTGAGCGTACTTTACAGCACTCCACTACCAAAATTCATCTCTGTTTTCTTCGACTTCTACTACGACGATTAGCTGTATCCTAAGATACCAAATAGGTTCTATAGCGGTATGCGATTGCATGAGGTACAATAGATGAGAACAATAAATTATAGACCTACGCAGGAGCCACAACCTTATGAAGCCCTATAGCGGTATTCGCTTGAGTGAGATACAGACAAAGTCTTGCCTAGACTGACTTATAGCTTGTTGCAGTATACCTCATTCGACTGCATACCGCTATATTCTGTAGACTTACGAAAAAAGATCATCGAGACCTACGAGGAGAATAATCTCTCACAACGGGAATTAGCCAAAAGATTTAGAGTAGCTTTAAGCTTTATCCAAAAACTAATCAAGCAGTGGCGTGAAACCGGCGATCTAAATCCTCGACCACATGGTGGAGGACAAAAACTTAAGCTTACTGGCGACCAAATTATCTTGCTAGGCGATTTAGTCCAAGAAAAGAACGATGCCACCTTAGACGAGTTAAGAAAACAACTCGAGGAAAAAACACAGGCGGTAGTCAGTAACTCAAAGATTAGTCGAAGAACAGCAAAAGACGATTCAAGAGTTAGAAACGATCTTTGTCCCTTATTCACCCATTATGCTTAACTATCATGCCGACAAACCACGATATTGCCGTTCGCTTATTCCTCCAGATATCAGTCATCTTACTGACCTGCCAAATCTCTAGCAGAGTGTTTCACCATCTTGGTCAAACGCGAGTAGTCAGCGAAATGATCGCTGGAGTTCTTTTAGGTCCCTCGTTCTTGGGTTTGATCGCACCAGATGTCCAAGAGTTTCTCTTTCCCAAGACCCTAACCTTGGCCCTAGGGGGAAGTACGATAGACATAATCCATCCCTCCATGACTATCCTGTTTGGTCTGAGTCAATTGGGACTTGTCCTTTATATGTTTCTAATTGGGCTGCAATTCAACGTCGGTATGCTCAGCGACCATATCAAGGAAGCATCTCTCCTCTCTTTGTCAGGCATTCTCTCGCCGCTGCTACTTGGGGGTGGCTTGGGGTTTATTTTATCCACTAATAATAGTCTATTCCCGCAAACCATTGTCCCATGGCAAGCCGCTCTATTTATGTCCTCTGCCATGGTCATTACTGCCTTTCCCATGCTGGCTCGGATTATCTATGAAAGTGGCTTAACCAATAGCAAAATCGGGACTTTAGCCATTAGTGCGGCCGCCTTTGATGATGCCGTCGCTTGGGCAATGTTGGCAATCATCTTGGCTACCAGTAAAAACTCTCCTGTTCTGATACTTATGGCCTTGGGGGGAACCTTGGTCTATGTAATCACGATGACGTTTGTGGGTCGGCCATTATTTCGGCTGTTTAGTCAGGCCACAGCGGCCAACAAGGGCGTGACACCAGAAATCATGACTGCTTTACTGTTTACTTTGATGCTCTCTGCTTGGTTTACCGACTTAGTTCGGATTTATGCTATTTTCGGAGCCTTTATGCTAGGGGCGGTTATGCCAAGGGGGGTGTTTGCCAAACAAATTAGCGGTTTCATCGAATACTTAAATGTGACTTTGCTACTGCCAATGTTCTTTGTCTATTCTGGACTGAATACTCAGATTGCACTGCTGGCACAATCTACCTTGATAGGGATAACGATTATAACGATTGTCATCGCCTTTATTTGTAAAGGGGGTGCTTGTCTATTAGCCACTCGCATCGGGGGTTCAACTTGGCGCGAAGCTGGGTTAATCGGGGCGCTAATGAACGCTAGAGGATTAATGGAGTTGATTTTGGTTAATATTGGCCTGGACAATCATATTATTACTCCTGCCTTGTTTACCATTTTAGTTCTGATGGCAATTGTTACCACTGTCGCTGCCTCCCCTTTATTTAGATTGTTGTCAGCGAAACAGAATTCTTAGGGGCGTTGCTGATTTGAGATATGAATCTTCTCTTGTGGGATTTTTAAAACCTAGACCCAAACTAACTTTTGGATACGATGCACAGTTGGCATTCATACCTTGATTCAGCAAGGCCACAACTTTTTCTAATGCTTCTTTGATGACTTTCTCAAAAAATCTTAACATTAGTTCTCTTGACAAATGCCCCATCATAGGATTGTTTTAATTTCACAGAACTAGACACCAGTAGAATTTTTCCCACTGATTATTTAAAGACTTTAAGGACTAAATCAGATAAATTGGGCTTGATCAAGCCCAGATGCTAGATGAACCAGGTTTAATTGCTTTATTTAGGGCTGGCTGAATAATGGTAAAACCCTTTGAAAATAAGGCTTTTGACCTGTTAAAATCCGATGTTCATGCTGCGAAAATAGGATTGGGACTTTCAAAAACCTGGCATTATCCTTCTTGTAGTACATAGATTGGTACAAAAAAACTAGGGCAACAAAGCCTGAAACGACCGGCTACTGACGACCGGCTACTGACGACCGACTCCTACCCCCAGGACAAACTTTTTGCCGCAAACCCTATTTAGTTTTTTCTTCTTCGATTTCCCGCTGCATTTGGGCGATTTCTTCGGGAGTCATCGCTTCCAGGCGTTTTTTAAAGACGGCATCTTCGTAATCTTTGCGCTGTTTGCCGTAGGTCATATTATCGGTGGCGACTCGAAACAGATAGGTAAAAATCCAACCGATGACACCACCTACCAACACCGCTTGACTCCAAATTCCCGCCGAAGCACTATCTAAACCGGTTTTTTGCAGGATAATGTAGAGGATGCCGCCCATAGCAAACATCCCTATACCGATCCCGATGACATCAATGCGTCTCATGGGTTTTTTTGGTGATAACTTAAGCTTTTAGGGTACGACGTTGGGGACGGAAGTTAAGGAAAGGACTTAACAACAGCATCCCGGGGAAGAAAAAGCTCATCAGAAAGTACATAAACCCTCTTTCCCAAGAAGATGCCACATACCAGCGCGTATTGAGGTAGTAGTAGATAACGGCGGGAATGACGAGCAAATACAAGACACTGAGAGATAGGTAGATCAGGGCGATGATAATGGTTTCTTGCGTCAGAATTGATTGCATAAGGATTGATTTTTATCAATGGCTGTCGGTGAACTGCAATTCACCTGCTGATTATTTTACCCTGTCTTTCCCCCTTTGCGGCGATCGAATTGGCGGGCTAAAATAATTTACTGAAAATACTCTTGCCAATTAAATTATTTGTGATATGATAAAAAATTGTCGGTTAAATAACGGGGGCGTGGCGGAATGGTAGACGCTACGGACTTAAAATCCGTTGAGCCTTATAAGCTCGTGAGAGTTCGAGTCTCTCTGCCCCCATCGATCGAAGTCTATCTCTCCCTACCCCCAGAAAAAACTTTTTCAGCCAGCCCTATCTAAAATATCCAATAATTCTAGGGGATGATCAATGAGATGATCGGGGTTAAATTGAGAGAGAATTTGAGGGGAATTAAAGCCCCAAGCGACGGCCACCACTTGCACTCGACTTTTTTGGGCAGCAGTAATATCTCTAGTTTCATCGCCGACATAAATCATTTCATCGGGACAGAATTTATTTTGTCGGATCAGGCGATCGATAATTTTGTGTTTGCCGAATAAAGGCGTTCCCGAACAGATAAAATCAAATAAATTTAAGAGTTGATTATTTGCTAAAAAGATGGTGACGTTTTCTTTGGTATTAGAAGTTATTATTCCCAATCTATAGCCTCTTTCTTTAAGAGCGATTAGGCAGTGATCCCAGCCATGAAAGGGTTTCAGACATTCAATTTGTTTATTTAATTCCCGTTTAACTCGATAGAGTAAAAAAGGGATTTTAACGGGGGAAACTTGGGATTGTTTAATAATTTCTTGGGAACTAAGGTTTTTTAGTCTGGCCAAATCTTCCTCATTGACGGGTTGATAACCAAAATTTTTAGCCAAACGATTGACAATCTCCACGAAAGTATCGTGGGTATCGGCGATAGTACCATCAAAATCGAACACGACTACTTTAATTGTCATCTTGTACGGGGTGAGGGGAATGAGCTAAATTAGCTTGGGCATTACGTCGCCACTGCTGGGGTTTGATTCGACGCAGGGCCGACGAGATGAAGCGACGATCCCACTCCTCTATAGTTAGATTAGCTAATTCCCCCAACCTTGGCGAGAGGTTTTCGGGACGAGGTTGAAAATCCTCCACGTCGGTAACTTGGGCAAAACGTTGATTCCAAGGACAGACATCTTGACAGATATCGCAGCCGGCTACCCAACCTTGTAAATTCTTGGCAATTTCTGTAGGCAAAGTTACAGCACGATTTTCGATGGTATGGTAAGCAATACAGCGATTAGCATCCACCACATAGGGACTAACTATTGCTTGGGTGGGACAAGCGCTTAAACAACGGCTACAGGTGCCACAATGGGCGCTATGGGGTCGATCGGGTTCTAAAGGTAAATTAGTTAATATTTCGGCTAAAAACACCCAACTGCCGTAATTGCGGGTAATTAAGTTACCGTTCTTGGCAATCCAGCCGATCCCTGCTCTTTGCGCCCAAACTTTATCCTGTACTGGTCCAGTATCCACATAGTAACGGGTTTGAATTTGCTCCCCCTGACTTTCTAACCATTGACTGAGGGCTTTTAATTTTTTACTTAATACTTTGTGATAATCTCGTCCCCAAGCATAACGGGAAATTTTGCCGTGGTTTTGTTCCTGACTGTGTTGCTGGGGGGTGTAGTAGTTAAGGGCGAGACAAATTAGCGATCGCACTTCTGGCCAAAGAGCTTTGATATCCTGTCGTTTCGGGTTAGTCATCCAATCCATATCAGCGTGATAACCCCGCTCTAACCAGCTTTTTAGATGGGATACCGCCGAGTCTTGACTATCCACAGAGGCAATACCGACCCCATGGAAGCCTAACTCTAGTGCTTTTTCTTTGATTTGTGTTTCTGTCACCATAGAAATATCTTAAGTCAAGTATTTGTAACAATTATTTGCAATTCTAAATTTATTGAGCCAAATTAAAGCCATGTCCCAGACTGAACAATTAGAAACCATGTGCGATTTGGTTAAAAAAGTCAGCAATCCGATGACTCGCTCCTACGGTGTAAAATTGCTAGTAAAGCAGAGTGGAAAAACCTGGCTGAAGTTCAAGCTGTCTATTCTCAAGCAGAAGCCTCTGGTAATTTCACTTTAATATCAAAGGTAATCGCTATCGTCTAATTGTAGAGGCTCTTCTCGGCTTTGTGTGATAATTTTTGCTTATGGAATCTTGAAATGCTTACTGGACAAGACTTTTAAGACTATTTTGCGGATATTCTATCAGTATAGACCTCGTTTCCACACAGATTTTACTCTTGACTTTAATCGAAAAATACGAACAAGATCATTATCCCCTTGAAGAATCAGAACCCCATTCAATACTCTGGGAACTCATGGAAGCTAACAACTTACACGAAAAAGATTTATCAGATATACTAGGTTCAAAAACAATAGTTTCTGATATTCTTATCGGCCAACAAATAATAACAGAAAAACAAGCTGTAAAGTTAGGACAGTTTTTTCACGTTGACTCAAGTTTATTTTTATCTACTCAGTAAACCCTAGGTAGGGTTTGCGGCAAAAAGTACGGGCGAAGCATTCGGATAGAAAATCTCCAGTTTCACCCATAGGTTATACTAAATCTGGTTATTAAAGACTGATTATTTATTCCCCTTTTTGCATGAGTGCGTTAGTCAACCCCAGATAATTGACCACCCCTAAATCAATACACTTGTTCTATAGTCTGCCCAAAAAAATTCCAGAAAAGGTCAAAAGAGTAAAAGAGCAAAGAGTCAAAGCCCTGGGGAGACACACGCAACCCGAAAACCGTTGATGTAGATGTGGAGGTCGGGGCTGTCCCTGACGCGGCTGGCAGAACGACAGACATCAGGGTTGTAGTACCAAGAACCGCCGCGCACTACACGGGCGCACTTATCTGTCAAGAGTTGATTTGTACTATCTAATGGTTTTTGATAACGATTATCATTATTGTTTTCGTCCCAAACGCTCCCCTCTGTGGGCGGTGCGTCTTGATAATCACTGTGCCACGGATCTAAACACCACTCCCAAACATTCCCGTGCATATCGTACAGCCCGAAGGCATTGGGGGGATAAGAGCGGACGGGGGTGGTTTGATTTGGAGATTTTTTCGCCTTTTCTTGTTGATAGACCCTTGAACTAGCATAATTCGCCAGTGCTGCCGTGATCGTCTCGCCAAAGTGGAAGGGGGTAGTTGTTCCCGCTCTACAAGCGTATTCCCACTCGGCCTCGCTCGGTAAACGGTAATTTTTTCCCGTGCGACGGGAGAGACGGGCGCAGAATTCGATCGCATCGTGCCAACTCACGGACTCGACGGGGTTGTTATCGCTTTCCTTAAAGTACGCAGGGTCTGGATTGAGGTCTTTTCCTTCCCTCGGTAGGTGGGCCACGAACCGCCATTGCGCCCGCGTAATCGGAGTCTGGCTCAGGTAGAAGGCACTGACGCTCACGGGGTGTTGGGGTTTTTCAGACTTGGAATCGTCCTTTTCTCCCGGTGAACCCATCTGGAATTCGCCCCCCGGGATAGCAACCATAGTCAGGGGTTCGATTCCCTCGCCTAGGGGTTCCTCGTAGTAGTAGGCCTCGCGGGGTTCTCTTTTGGTAATTTCTCCCCGTTTATCGACGTATAGGGTCTTGAATGTGAATTTTAGGAGTTCTTTGGGGGTCAAGATTTCCTGTTTTCGCTGCCTCACTCTCTCCTCCATGTTTCCAGCGATATCGGCGTACTCTCCCCCCCAAGTGCGGAGAACAGCCGCGTCCACCTCGGCAAAGTAGAGAGAGCGATCGCTAACTGCGTCCTCTAGAGAACCCTGTGGATTGGGGATTAGAGCCGAAAAATCGCGAAATTCACCGTAATGGTCGCGAATATAATCGCCGATGCCCCGCCAAATATCGATCGTGCCTCTGGCGGCACTATCTGCCAACAATAACTGACGAATGCCGGGGTGAAAATCGTACCAAGCATCCGTAACCGTCGCTGCCTCCGGACTAAAAATAGACTTTTGCACCAGTCCGCTAAAAAAGACCTCCGCTAGATGCCAATGTTTACTATCGGGTAAAAATCGCCTTTGTGCCAATCGCATCACCGGAGGAATCAGGGGAACGGCCGCCAGCACTTTAGCCAGTTCTCGGGCCAAGGGACTAGCATCGATTAAAAAGCCTCTCAATAACTCTTCCGGGGATTCCGCTCCGGTCGCGGCTGCCTCTTCTTCTCCAGTTTCACCAATATTCACCCCCACAGTGGTCGATCGCATTAAAACCCCCTGAATGGAATTACCACCGCTTCCAGCGATAAATTTCGCCCAGGTCGCAAAGTGAGCGGGGGATAGATTGAAAATAGGAAACCGATAGAAACCCTGCTTCGTGCGGAGTTTTTCCCCCACTTGCAGTGTTGCGTTGGCAGCAGCGGGACCAGGTGCGATCAAGGGACGAAGGATCGCCCCCTCTAAAGCGGTTCGTGGCCATAGCTGCTGCGGGAAAATGTGAGCAATGGTGACGGGATGTTCTTTTCCCAAAACCGCTAGGGTGGCAAAAGCAGACCCCGATCGCCAAGCTTTCCCCAAAGTATCGGTTAAAACAATAAAAAGTCGGTTCCCAGAGGGTGCCACCAGACTGCGAGGGTTCCGTTCGATTTGCCCGGCGCCGGAAAGCAAACGGGCTTCATTTTCACCAGTCTCGAACCACCAAACCCGCACGTCCCGAAAAAAACCTTGCCAACGGAAGAGAGTGGTCATTCCCCCCGCTAGATCTCCCCAAAATTCCATCGGGGGAGAGCGATCGATCAGCAGGTGAACCTCTAACCAACGTTCTAGGGGGGGTCGGAAAGCGAGAATCGGTAATCCCCCCGCTTCGGCCGTCCGTTCCACCGTAACCTCGATATCCAACTCGTCGGCCCGTAATCCGGGTACGCGACGCGCTAGGGGGAGAATTGCCTTACTGATGGCAGTGGGTTCGGGTATCGGAAAGGGATCGGGGACGCGAACGGGAGAAGAACGATCGCTCTCGACCGAATCGCGCTTGGGGGAGGTGTTGGTCGAGCGATCGATGTTTTCGGGATGGACAACGGGAATTGTTGACTCGATCGCTCCGGGGGGAGGGGTTTCTTCACCGCTGCCGGATGACCGGTTATCTTCCTTGTCATTAGATGAGGTTGATTTCGACTGTTCAGGCTGCTCGATCGACCAAGGCGCGATAATTCGATCGAGGTAAGCAGCGCACCAGATCAGTTCTGCCATTTCCCTCTCGTCTTCCCACCAGATAGGTTTTTTCCCTTCCATCTCTCCCCCTACCTTTGCAAGGATTTAAAGAGGGTGTCTAGCAGGAATTGGCGATCGGTGGCAGTGAGGTCGTTTCCCTGTAGTAAGCTAAACGGCGCTTAACCTGCATGATCCAATAGCTATAACCCTTTTGGAGTCTATATCGGTGATCCGAAGTAAAAGCCGTTTAGCTTAACAGATAGACCGCGTTGAGGAGTTGATCGGTGGCTAGTTTGTCTTTGCGTTTGATTCGATCGAGAAATTTCTGGATCAGTTCTCTGGCCGGTTCTTCCAATTGATTTAGGCTCTCCGGGGGGAAACGTTGCTCTAGTATCCGATAAAAATCATCCTCGTTATCGGGTTGTTCGAGTCTTAAACGCAAACATCGACGCAGGAAAGCGGGGGGAAACTCCCGGGCCTCATTACTGGTCATGAATACTAGGGGAAACTCCTTGCAGGACACACAACCTCGATCGGGATTTTTTCCTCGCTGTCATCCTCTTGACCGCGATAGGGAAGAACGGATTGGTTGCCGGTTTTTAATCGCGTCAATTCCGGAATCTCAAAAAATCCCTCCTCGAAAATATGGAGGAGATCGTTAGGCATATCGATGTCGCTTTTATCGATCTCATCAATTAGCAGCACCGCCGGTAGGCCTGGACGGGATTGATAAAAAGCCATCCCCATGGGGCCTAGTCTTAGATAGCTGCCGATATCCGGCTCCTCGTAATTTCCCCCCTCTCCCACGATTAAGTAGCTGGTTATAATTAAATTAAAAATGGATTTTAGGTTCGATCCCCCCTTAGTCCTAGAGTTGATTCATAGTAGGGTTGATTCATGAATCAACCCTACCCTTAGTCCCCCCTTGATAAGGGTGGTGTCTGATAATTTTTAACGCCTACCTACTTAACCCCGATCGAATCGCTTCCCCGGTTTCAACCGCCGTAAGATAGCTTTTGGCATCATGAGCCTCTGAACCATTATAAACTAGCTTATCCTCGACAGTTCCCTCAAATAAGGGGTTAAGTTGCTTTGTCAAGGCTACCACATCGCCATCGTCTGCGATATTTACCCATCTTTCCACATTTCCGGGCCAGCGCCCCAGATTATCGCGGGGGGACGGTTCCAGTCGATCGAAAATTAATTGTCTTATCCCCAAAGGAGAACCGAGAGTGACAAAGACTTTAATCGGCCATTCTGGATGCTGACATAAAGTTTCTTGACACTCCCCGCTCTAAAGAGACGGGGATTCTTGGTTCACAGAGATTACTTGCTTAGACAGAATTGCTTCTGAAAAAGTAGAGGTATTCTCTCCCCAAGCGTTTATTGGGTCGAGC
>SFAU01000262.1 GCA_007096045.1 Microcystis novacekii Mn_MB_F_20050700_S1
AGATTGGCAACCAAGCGAACAATCCAGCGATATTGAACTGTGTTGTCGGCCATGGGTTTACCGTCGGAGTCAGGATAGAAAAGTTGGGGTTCGATGGGTGCTTGAACCATGCTTTATCTTTTGCGATCGCATTTTGTCCTAACTTTATTGTATCACCGCAAATCCTCGGTTTGAAATCCCGTCCTTTTATAATCCGTTGAGTAACGCACAGAAAACGGGTTTCTCCGAGAAACCCGTTTTCTACTCATGCAAAAGGCAAAAAGGAGAATAAATAATCAGTTTTTAATAACAGGATTTAGGATTACATCTAAATTTTTAATAAAGTCGAGGTTGAAAATTATCGGGAATATCCAATTCAAATACTTGGTCATGAATCCGAGCCACATAAAACCCTTCTTGCAGAATTTTTTCCCGTAATTCTGATGATAAATGAACCGCCGCTAATATGCCATAGAGTTTTTTATCTTTGTGTTCAGGGAAAAAGTTGCGAAACCGGAGCAAAATACTTTTTAATTGTGAAATAGACTCCTCTCTAGCATGACTTTTAACCTCGACGATATAAGCAGTATTTAGCTCACCATTAGTATAGGCAAGAACATCAATTTCTAGGTGTTGTCCATTTTTACTGACTCGCACACTAGGACTAACAACTTCCATACCAAAGCGTTGTCTGAGAATCTTTTCCATTGAAGGGAGGGCAAGTCCTTCGGTAAAGCTGCCGAATTTGGCACCGAGTCCCCCAATTTGCTGACCTAATTCTTTGAGTTGTTTGTCAGTTTTCTTCTGTTGCTGACTAACTTCCTTCAATAGTAGGTCAGTCTCCTTCAGTTGTTTGTCAGTTTCTTTTTGAGCGGCAGTTAATTCAGCTTGAGCAGTCGCTAATTCGGCTAAGAGTCGCCATACGTCTTCGGATGTAGTTGTCATAGCTAATTTTTTCTCTCTGATTTGGTCTATTGCTATTTTAGTGAATTTTGCCGATTCACGGAGAAGATAGTGCTTTTGCCTTTGAGTAAGAGAGCGATAAGTAGGGCGTGTTACGCTGTCGCTAATACACCTTTATTTTTATAAGTAACTTAAAGGTTTTTTGAGATTTGATAAATTTATTAGAGGATTGTTAAGATTTGATAAATTTAACGGCAAGAGTTTCAAATCTACAGAATTAAACATTATAAATCAGGCAGAACCACATTTTTTAGGAGGCATTTAGTCATGAAATTAGCTAAACTTATCAAAAACTCCATTGGGGGGGGTAATACTTATCAGTCTTGCGGTAGGAAGTGCAGCGCAAGCTGCTATAATCGCCTTCGACGATCTTATCGCTGGGCAGACCAGTTATAGTTTTGATGGTGATGGTGATGGGAGCGACGATGTTATCTTCAGCACTATCGATCCGTCTGGTTTCAACACTATAGGTCCGGGACTATTTCAGAGCTACATTAATGAACCAGGACTTGAAGGTACTTCATTGTTAAATCCTGATTTAAGGGTTGATTTTCTTGTAGGAGCGAAAGATTTCTTAAAATTTGGTTTTGCACTTAATAGTGGTTCTGAAAGACCGGGTACTTTTGCTTCTTTTCAGGTCTTTGATAGCAGCAATAACCTACTTGCTTCCTCTAATGTTCCTGGTCTCTATAGTCCAAGCAGTTTTCCTGAAGGGTTAATTAATGTAAACTTTTTAGGAACAGCTTCTTACGCCCTGTTCAATTTTAGCAGTGACTTTGGACGCTATATCATTGACAATTTTGAGGGAACTTACGGAACAACTGAGGTGGAAAGTGTTCCTGAACCCGCTTCTACATTAGGCATTCTTGCTCTGGGAGTTCTAGCGGCAGGTTCTTGTTTCAATCGCAAACTATCTCAAGGGAAGAAGTCAAAACAGGACAATTGAGTTGAGAACTGCGGGATTTATTTAAACAATTAATCCCCCTTTATTAAGGGGGGAACTGACAGTTTTTACCCACCTACTTATTATTAATCCGGTAGATATTCAGGATTGAGGATAGCAGTTTTGGCAAAAGGACAAATTTCAGGAAAAGTTTTTTTATCTAACCCTGTTTCTCTAGCGGCAAGTAGGCAAGCATTTTGATAACACTTATCAAAAACTTCCTCAAAATATACCTTGAGACTGGGGCTATCTTCAAAAACTTCTAACAATCTCAAACAGTGTTCGGTGATAGAATACTGCCAACTATGAGAACGTTTAGAGGGTTGATACTTCCATTTAAGGAGGTGAAGCAATAGCTTTTCTAAATTACTTTTCAAAGCCTTTTTATCACTCCTACCCATTGTCTCAATTTCCTCAATCAGATTTTCTAAATCGAGGTACTCCCACTTACCTTCTTTAAGTAGGTTAGCAGTTTCTTCTACCCACAGATTAAAGTCTGTTTCGTAAAGTTTCTTGCCAGTAGATAGCATATCAGGTTTTCTCATTCCTCCTTCATTTTAGGGGATTGTGACTGGGAATCTTATAATTTTTGTGGGATAGGTTTGCCATCCATCCTAGCTAATGATAGCTTGCCGATTAGGGATAATAGGTACATCCAGAAGTGCAGGTTTCGCGGATTTCCACAGCATGAAGTCCGGGTAAACCAGCTTTGGCCAATTTTTCATAGATCCAGCGCGATAATTCTTCACTGGTGGGATTTTCTAAACCAGTGGTCTCATTGAGATAATGATGGTCGAGAAAATTATCGAGTAAAGGCTGTAAATATTGTTTAATTTCACCAAAATCCATCACCATTCCCTCTTGTGAGCCTTGGGACTGTAAATGATTACCTTTCACATAGACCCGTCCTAACCAACTATGACCATGAAGACGATGACATTTACCTTCGTAGTGGGGTAAACGATGGGCCGCTTCAAAGCGAAATTCTTTGTAAATAATCCATTCTGCCATGGTTAATCGGTCGATACTATTGGAATAATCCTTGACAAGGTTTTGAAGCAATTTCTTGAAGTACGGTATCAATATTAGAGTCTTTAATTAGACTATCGGCTTTTGTGTTAGATGACCAACTTTTTCCGTCGAATTGTCATTTAGCCTTCCTACTTCCCAAACATTGGTGGGATTTTTCCCTTTTTCAATACATTCCGGATTGAGACGCTTATCCTTTTTGTATATCTCTCCTTTTGCCCAATCGAGATAGTTAGGGAAACTATCCCACTTGTCTATGGTTGATGACTGTTCAGTTTCGTCGTCCTACTGCCGCCCAACTATTAATTATACCGCACCCTGCGGTTCCGCACCCTCCTCTATCCTACTATCCCACTTCCATCGGTTTAACACCCCCTAAATATTGGCATAATCACCGCAGAAGGCTTTCTAGCATTCCACTCAAAAGGTGCTTTACATTTCATGCTTCGCACCCGACAAGATTGACGTACTGTTAAGCAGTGGCTTCGACATCGCACTCTTAGACTCACAGCTTCAATGAATGAGCATGGTGCGTTCCCAAAAACCTATTGGTGGAGCAGTAGGACTTGCATCAGGGAACGCACCCTACAGCTACTTAATTATTCCAACCAACTTTGTTACTTCCTTTTTTTCAGAAAGATTGAACCCGCGCCGCCTAGTAAAAAAAGCAGTAAGGCTGAGGTTGGAGATTTTTCGGGAACAGATTGTGCTTGATTATCTTGACAGCCATTGCTTACTATGGCTTCAGCTACATAAACGCAACTAAGCTGACCATTAAAAAAGCCCGGGTTGGAAGAATCTGAACGTCGTCCAATCGTCAAATTGTTATTATTGGTGACGGAATTTGTTCTAAATGTTGGGTTGAATGTACTCTTGAGGATACCATCAACGAAAAATTGACCACCCAGAGGATTTGTTCGATCAACGGTAACACTCACATCATGCCACAATCCATCAGCAATGAAGGTTGCGCTACCGCCACCATAATTAGTACAGCCTGAAGAAGAAGAGGTAGTGCAAAAATTACTTCCTGTTCCGTCAGCTAACTGAAATCCTAAATTTCCACTACCAATAAAAAATGAGTATCCCTGAACTGGACCGGAATTCTCAATTCTCTTATCAACGATTAGTTCAAGTCCCAAGGAAGTCGTCTTGATCCGAGCGCCTACCGAGAAGTTACCCGTTCCAAAGTTTAGTGAAGAACTATTAGGAACATCTACAAAGTTAGTTGTGCCATTAAGAGGTAAAATTCCTCCGAATGGTCCAGGGTTAGATCCATAACCTGTATATGTTCCATTATTGCTATCCACACTGTCGAAAGCAGTTAGTCCTTGAGGATCATTAAACTCCCATTTCGATACTACGGCTGCTCCTACGGGTCGAGACACAGTTAGTCCCAAGAAAGTGAATACAGCCGTCATGGTTACTACACTTGATTTCATCAAGATATCTCCTAAAAGCGTGATCGCCCCCTCGCAGCCAGGTCAAGCAACAGCCGAATCCAACCCTAAAGGGGGATTAAAAGCTACCATACACACTCCCCCCCAAAAACTGTATTCTAAGATACATTTTAATAAATTCTTTACATTTTAGCGATCGCCAGAAAAGTTCGGAAACCCCTACCCCTCCCAATATTGCCACTCCCTTCCGATAGATTAGAAAATGTAGGGTGGGCATTGCCCACCTTACTATGAAATAAATTGGGATTTCGCTGCGGAAAAAGAAGATCGTAAAATTGCTATAGAAATCAAAGACTTTGATACCCCTTCAGTTATCAGCGAATCAGAAAAAACGATAGGAAAACTTCAATTATACCAATGGGCATTAGATTCACAAGAACCTGAAAGACAACTTTTTTTAGGTATTAGTCAAGCGGTTTATTTAAAGCACTTTAAAAAATTTATTTTCCAACTGGTTATTAAACGCAATAAAATCAATTTAATTATTTATGATCAGCAAAAGGAGATAATTGTTGAATGGATGATGCAGTAAATTATGCCGACATTCTAACTAAAGTTATTAAAAAAGAATCGGCAATACAACCTCGATTAAAAACCCTTAAAATTGCCCCAGTTTGTGATCCAAAATCAGGAAACTTTTTAATGATTATGACTGGCTGGGAAAAAGAAGAGTGGATTAACACAATTTTATTTTATGCTCGTTTATTCAACGGTAAAATTGTAATTGAAGATGATAATCTTGAACAAGGATTAACAGCCAGTCTAATTCAAGCAGGGATTCCCCCAGAAGATATTATTAATGGACTTTCTCTAGAATGAACCGAGAAAACGGGTTTCTTTAAGAAACCCGTTTTCTGCTTATGGCGAGCGCACTCAGTAAGGGATGATTTTAGTTATAATATAAGAGAGTAAATTTTAATCCTAGAAAATTATGATAACTCTACCGATTACTCTAGAACAACTAATTACCACCATACAACAATTACAACCTAGTGAGCGCACACAAGTCGCCAAAGCGTTAATTCAAACAGAACTTCAGTCAGATCTAAAAGCCCTAATTGAAGAACTTTACTCTCAACCACCTATAGATGATATTACAGACAGAGATATTTTAGAGGAAATTAAAGTCGTGCGTCAGCAGAAAGACAACTAAGAATGACTTTAAAGGTGGTCATTGATACTACAGCGATCGCACTGCACTTCGTAACAAAAATTTACAACTCGATCATAAGCGATCGCAATCCCGTCCGTCGCTGTGCCTAGACGTTTTTAGATTATTATCATTTACTTGAATCAATGATCATGGTGCGTTCCCAAAAATCTATTGGTGGAGCAGTAGGACTTGCATCAGGGAACTACAGCGATCGCACTATCAATTATACCGCTCCCTGCTGCCAACTCCGGCACTCATGGACAGTCTTTTAGAGAGTCAACCGCTTAGTGGTCTGTCAATCTTGAAATTGTGGATAGGGGAAATACTGCCAAATTATTCGCCCCCAATCCCTCAAAATCATCTTAACAGACCGATAGAATCGCCCTTAATTTTTGTCAATTGTCGGCCCCTAACTATATTCCTCCCCGACACTGAGATTAAAGAGCATTTGCAGGGATTGTAAACAGCGCTTACGCGCTTCGATATCCTGTTGGGCGCGTAGTTGTACCATGGGTTCGTGAAGGATTTTATTAACGATACCGCGGGTCATCGCTTCGATAACTTCTTGGTGTTTTTCGGCGAATTCCGTCCCCAGACGGGAGAGGGCCTTTTCTAATTCCTGTTCGCGAATATCTTCAATTTTGCTTCTTAAACAGCTAATTGTCGGTACAGTGTCCAAAGAACGCCACCAAAGCTCGAAAGCTTCCACTTCCTGCTCTAGGAGTGCCTCTGCTTCCCGGGCCATCTGACGGCGACTTTCCTGATTGGCGGCTACCACCGCTTTGAGATCATCGACGTTAAAAGCTTGCACTTGGGCCAATTCCTTTACGTCGGTGTGGACGTTACGGGGAACGGAAATATCGATTAACATCAGCGATGTAGCAGTAATCGTCACTTCTGTCAATAAATTTTTAGTTAAAATTGGTTCCGTGGCCCCGGTACTGGTAAAGACGATATCCGATGCCGCTACCGTAGCCATCATCTCTTCTAAGCCATATAGTTGCAGCGGTAGGTTAGGAAATTCACGGGCCAACTCCTCGGCCCGTCTTTGGGAGCGATTGACGATCGCAATTTGCTGAGAACCCTTAGCCAGAAGGTGAGTAACTAATAATCGGGACATTTTTCCTGCCCCGATTATAGCGATTTTTTTGCTGCTGAGGTCTGTCACCTTAGCATGGGCTAACTCCACCGCTGCCGAACTGATCGATACGGCTCCCGTGCCGATGCTGGTTTCCGTGCGGACGCGCTTACCGGCAGTCATCGCTTGTTTAAACAGGCGATCGAGTAATTGGCTAATACTATTGTACTTTTGAGCTAATTTATGGGTATTTTTAACTTGAGCGAGAATTTGCCCTTCACCGAGGACAAGACTTTCTAAACCGGCCGACACCCGCAGTAGATGACGGACAGCATCCTGATGCAGCAGGGTAAACAGATAACGACGCAGAACATTAAGGGGAATATGCCCGATTTCAGCGAGAAACTGGGTAATTTCCACCACGCCCTTTTCCGTATCCGTAACCACGGCGTAGATCTCCAAACGGTTACAGGTGCTGATAATAGCCACCTCTTGGATGTGGGGATAACCCTTAAGATGGGTAAGAGCGGACTCGATTTTCGCTTCCGGGATACTCAATTTTTCGCGAATTTCCACCGGGGCTGTCTTGTGACTCAAGCCCACTACAGCAATATTCATTTATGTTCTCCTACAAATGTTGCTCAGGCTACAAAAATTATTGATAAAGATCAGTGCGTTATGTCTCTAATTGTTGCAATTTAGTCCCAATCGGGATGCAAATAAAAGATGTTTGAAAAAAAACTTTATATATTTTTACCAATGGGGGCGAGGTGAGCCATGCCCACCCCACCGCGTCAGAGAATTATCTCAGTTGAATGTATTTGGGTTGGTCGAACAGGTGAACGGTATCGACAAAGCGAGCGGTTTTCGATTGGGTGGAGATAACCAAGCTTTGGGTACGAGCGCCACCGTGGAAGAAGCGTACCCCTTCCATCAGGGTGCCGGGGGTGATCCCACAGGCGGCAAAGAGGACGGTTTCGCCACTGGCTAATTCTTCGCAACCGTAAACGCGATCGGGATTGGTGATCCCCATTTCTTGCAGACGAGCGATATTACCCTCGCGACTTTCACCGATTAAACCGGTTTTGACCACTTCGGGATCATAGATTAATTGTCCCTGGAAGTGACCCCCCAGACAACGCATAGCCGCCGCCGAGATTACCCCTTCCGGAGCGGCACCGATACCCATAAGAGCATGAATATTAGTTCCCGAAAAAGCGCAGGAAATAGCGGCCGATACGTCACCATCGCTGATCAGACGAACTCTCGCCCCAGCGTTGCGGATTTCTTGGATTAATTCCTTGTGACGGGGACGATCCATAACTACTACCACCAATTCCTCGATCGAACGATTGAGACAATCGGAAAGAACTTTCAGGTTTTCCGTCGCCGATTTATTAATATCCACATGACCTTTAGCTGCTGGGGGAGCGGCTAATTTTTTCATATAAAAGTCAGGAGCGGCGAATAATCCACCTTTTTCGGAGATCGCTAACACGGCCATAGAACCATTTTGACCGTAGGCAACCAAGTTAGTGCCTTCGCAGGGATCGACGGCGATATCGATTTCGACTAATTCGTCGGGATTACAATATTGTTTGGCATCAGCTTGGGTACAGATACCCACTTCTTCGCCAATATAGAGCATGGGTGCTTCGTCTCTTTCCCCTTCTCCGATAACGATGCGACCGCGCATATGGATTTTATTCATCCGTTCGCGCATCGCTTCCACAGCGACGTGATCGGCGGTATTTTTTTCCCCTTTACCCATCCACTTCGAGGAGGCAATGGCAGCCTGTTCGACCACTTCGATAATTTCTAACCCTAGCGTACTTTCCACTCGATGATCCTCCCTACAACTGAATCTATGATTTATCTAGTGAGTTTGTTTCCTTAACAGTCAAAAGTCTATCACCAGACGGGGATCATTCTTAAGTTTTTATGCAGATCATCTCGAGGAGACCAGTATGGCTAGGGAGTTTTTGGGACTATTATCGCCTAATCTTGGCGATTGGGACTTTTATCGCTGATTTTAACTGGCGATCGCAGGAAGGGATGTTCTTGCCCCTGCTGTTAGTGCCGGACAATGGCAGCAGGAATATTTCCCTCAATCCATTGACCTGTCGCTGGGATGCACTCACTTCAAGAGTTGCACCTTATCTGAGATTATTTTTAATAACCACAAACCAAGGTCTGAAATTAGGTTCAGTCACTTTAATATGTCCCTGAGCGTCGAGAGAAACAATTGTTTTGGCGACACTATCTCCTACATTCCCACCGATGACTTCTAATTGATTGTTATTTTTGGCAACCACAATATCACAATGAGATTTAAAATCTCCTTTATCAATAATCTGTGGATAGGTTAAACCCGCATTTTCTCCTCGCGGCGCACAGATTAGATCGCCAACAGATGGACGAATCCAATCAATGGGATAGCCTCGAAAAGAAGCATTAGGATTGTCCCGATTTTTGACGGCATCAACGATGTAAGTAGCGTGACGGACACTATATTTAAACTGATTACCTGCTCCTGATTGTTTCATAATAAAAGAAATAAAAGCGGCTGACCAGGGATAATTATCCCAACCGCCTCGGGTTTCATCTGCTATTCTGGGTAATCTACAAAAGTCAACTCTAGGGGGTGTTTCTACACTGCGCCAGTACCGATTAACTATGTTACATTGAGCATATTCTAGAGGTCTTTCAGCTGTTCCTGTATCTCTGCGTATTTCAGTATCTGCTTTAGATCTGACAACAATGGGTGGATTATGAAAATTTTGCCATTCTTTAACAGCGTTTTCAGCCACTTTTTCTTGAAAGGTCTGAGCTTTTGTTGCCACAGGAATGACTAAAAAGCTAAGAGTTAATAATCCACCAGCAATTAGAGTATTGAAAAGTTTCATAATTCCCTCCTTTCCCTTATTTGAGAGATAGAAAAAAAGATAATTAAAATAATGAACAAAGATTCAATTGATCAACAATCTTCTGAACCTCCTGTAACAAAGCATCAGCTTCAGGACGAATTTCCGCTTCTAGGTGGTTAATTGGCCCCCAATGTTTTCGGAGATTTCTTAAGCCAATAGCGGCAAATTCGGCGGCAAAAGCCGGACAAGTTTTGGACAAGCGTTGAAATTCTTTCCCTTTCCCCTCTCCATAGTTTTCCCAGTCTTGCGGAGGACAAGTAACCCCTTTCTCAAAGATTTCGATAAACCCTGATGAATTGGCTAAATACTGTTCAAATAATTGGGGTAATAAGGTGTGAGCATGACGAGCATTATAACTGGTTTGAAATAATCCCGCTTCCGCCGTTTCAGCAGTGGTATTGCTGGCTGAACGATCACGTCCTTCACAGTGTTTTCCGGAACTTTCTCGCATTCCTAAACCTATCAGCAAGACAAATAAATGTCTGAGGGTATCAACCCCTGCCACGCTATTATTCATCCCTAAATCACCGAATTTTTGTGCATAGTGTGCTAAGGCATCTTTATCGGAGTTTCCTGTGTTAGCTTTCGCCATTTCTTTGGCAAAGGGATCACTGGCTTTCAGCTTACAATAGACTTTGGCATAAACAACTGCCATGCCTTTAATGTAACCTTTGGGGGCAACTCCTCGATCGAGCCAGTGATAACGGGCTATTTGGGAATTAGCGGCAACCTCAATAATTTTATCAAGTCCATCCGTGGCGTAAACAACATTAATATAGATACTGGTTTCTGCCTTTTTTTGATTTCCTTGATCAAAACCGATGGCGGTAATTTTGCGCTTCCCAGGATTCGTGAATCCTGAATAGGTAATCGACCAAGAACCATCCGTTTTAACCTGACCACTGCCCAGGGGATATTTGTCATCTGCTTTGAGTTCTACAGTGACTATTTCAGAATCTACTTTGCCTGTAAAAGTAACAGGTTTTAGACGTTCAAAGCGAGCATCATTGATGGGACTAATAATTTGTAAGGAAGTCATGGTATTTCTCCTATGAGATTGTTGAAAAATTTACTGTTAGACGAATTGATCGCCCAATGAAGGATTAAAAGCGATCGCTTCAAGATCAGTACGATAGATACCAACTTTATGAATTTCCTCTGGTAATCTTGGCCAGATGTGGACTTCACTCTCAAAAGTGCGCCAAAATTGCGGGGTAATTCGGAAGACTCGGTTATTAACAAGGGGAAGTCCTGTAAAATGTTCCTGCATTCTGACATTAACGCGCCGATTTAAGACCTCAAAGACTTTTTTGACCGTAGCAACATTATCATATCCGTCGTAATGATTGAAAGTGATTCCTGTTTGATTTTTTAGCTGATTACAGAAGCTTTTAGGTTCTTCGGATCGTTGAACTTCTTTATAGCCATTAGCAAAAACATCATGAGCAACTGCTTCTAGATAAAGTTGTCTTTGAGCAGCGGGATTTTGAGCATGGAAGAGAATCTTAGCCACTGCCAAAGTTGAGCCAACACAATTGCCAAATGTTCCCCAGGAACCGAAGGCCAGCAAATCACAATAGGGCAACACAGAACGAGCATTCCAAGCACCATTAAAAAGTCGGCCATCAATGATAACTAATTTACTGCGCTGCTCGGAAGAATAGTTCTTGTACTCTGATAAAAAATGAGTATCTAATTTCGCTTGTTCTATGTCGTCTTTTTGATAATCATCAATACTACCATTTTGACGACGAGTTAGGATAGCGACCTCGAAATCCCAATTAGTTTCTGATTCCTCTAAACCAACTGCTTGTAATTTTTCAGTCACAAGTTCTCGTGGTGGTCGTCTCCCGTCGTACCACATTTCAGTCTCCTTATTAGAGATGCGGACACGCACTTTAGTTTTAGGAAGGGTTTGAGCGATTCCCATTGCTACTAATTCATCTGCTCCCCAAGTAACTGGCTGTTTGAGAGCCGAGAGATTATACTTATCCAGAAGATTGTCTAATCTTGTTTGCATTGTTTCTCGCACATCTTTGGATGAATGTTTTTGAGAATCTCCCATCGCACAAACGACAGCTGAGATTTTTCGATTCATCGACTGTAATAGACGGATAGATTGTTCGAGTCTCCACAACTCTTTGTCGTGTCTTTCTTTTGCCCAATCCGGATAAGGAGTTGGATCTGGTTGGGGAGGACCGACACCAACAAAAGATTGGACAATAACCGCTTTTTCAAATTGAGAAATAGTGGGGAGATAGTCTTCAGGATATTGTACCAATCGTTCTGCAATAATGAACGCTGTATCCTTGACCGGAAGCAGTGTAATCAGTTGTCTAACTAAAGAATCTGTTTGTCTTCTGGGACTAAGAACATACACAGGACAAATTCTTTCTGAACGGTTGTCTTGTCCATTAGTGGGAATCCCCACTCCATCTCCATCTTGTTCTGTTGGTCGGTGATATACCTTAAATTGAGACAGCTTAATGTCTTGCAATATCTTGGCCACAGGGTCATTACTTTTAATTTCGACATGGGGAATATAAGCGAACCATTTCGCCATCTCATTAACAGGGGTTGTTAATTCTAATTCCCAGTGGTTATTGGCTGCAGATTTGTAATCATTAATCTCAAGTTTATCTCCTGCTGTCAAGGAAAATTTTTGAGTAGGGTCGGTAATCTGACTGCTATCTAGGGTAGATTGTTTGATAACAGTATTGACTAGAGCTTTCAGTTTTTGGGTAGTCATCATTTTTGCTCCTTTTTTGCCTGATTCTGGACAGGTTACTTTAACAACAGCAGACAGTTAACAAATAGGATATTTTCCTTCTGTCAAGTTAAGGAAGTTACAGTGAGTTGGATGCTATCTCGATTATTGCCATAGGCGATGATCACATCGTTAGCAAAGCAGTAAAGCCGTCCTGTTTTTGGGGCTGTAAACTGTTTATCTCTCTTTTGTCACTCTCGGAGACGGCGATCGCCCAACACTTGATGAAATGGTTATTCCGGCGATTTGACCTCAAAATAGATTTCTTAATAGAAAATAATTCGCTGATCGCCGTCTAGGTAAAGGTTCTGGTATTCACAAATCACAAGGTTTTTCCCACTTTTACAGAAGAGAGATAAGCTTTTAAAGATGAGGTACGGCTTAATTTTTCTGTTTAATCCCATACCTCATCAACATCTAGTAATCACTTAGTCGGTTGTGATGGGTGCTTCCCATGCTGCATCCCACGAGATCGGTCCAATAATGCCATCAACTTTTAAACCTTTTTGTTTTTGGAATTGTTTTAGGACATTCTCATCTCGTTCCTTGAAGACACCATCAGCCTCAAGATTCCAACCTCGGTGAATCATTTGTCGTTGCCACTGCAAGACATCATCTCCTCGCATATAAGGGCTAGTTAGAGCAATGAAACGTTCCCAGACTAGATGTTCATCTTGAGGAGGGGGGACTACACCATGATAAGGAGGACGACCATAACCTAAAATCCCTTTTTTCTGAGTTTTACGGCAAACTTCGCCACCGTTAGAGTCACCAAAACCATCAGAGGTATTCCCTTCAATAGCAACAATTGAACCGTCAGAATTAACTTTTTCAACTATACCGACATGATCGGATACACCATCACCTCCCCAATCATAAAAAACAACATCACCCACTTGAGGATCTGTATGCCACCATCCTTTATTTCTAAACCATTTCACTCCATAAGGACAATAAGCAAACCCTTTAGGTGTAGTAATAGGTAAAGGTAAGCCCGCATTGTAAAAGCAATAGGAAACAAACATGGCACACCAAGGCTGATAATCCATACCATACCAGATACCAAATTTATTATGGTTAGAATTTTTTGGGTTTTCTTTGTAGCCAATTTCCCGGGCTGCAATTTGAAGAACTTGTTGTGCGGTAGTCATAGTGATATTCCTCAATAAAGTAAAGGTAAATTGAAAGCGACATTTTTGAGGGAGAGAAGTGCTAAACAGAGACTATTTCTTTCTTTCTCAAAGCACCAAACTCTTTCTCAAGCATCATTTGAATTTCGGGAATAGGAGGTTTATAAGGTGGATTAACATTCAGGTCTGTCCAGCGATTTTTAACACTTTCATGCAAATTGCTAACATCCCCTTCAAACTGACGAGGTGCTGTTCCCGCTACATTAAATGGCCATTTTGACGTATTATCAAAACTCGCACTACAATTGGGATGAACTTCATGTTGAATATAACTTTGATCTAAGGTCAAACCCAAGGCTTCGACTTGTTCCATCATCCACAATAAAGCTCCATCAGATAGCCCAGATTCTTCCTGAGAACCTCCACCAACACAACCATGACCCCCCGGAAACCAAACTTGAACCACCTGTTCTTTTTGTTGTCTGATGTGGGTAGAATGGGGACGCATTAGTGTTACATCAAAGACTTTACGAATTTCATCAATAGCAACTGCATGAAACGCCTTTTCAATTGTAGGATTGATGGTCGAATCATAAAAGCGATAACGTTCGTTGAACTTTTCATCCAAGTGCAGAGAATGAACGATATCGGGGATACCTAAAGAAGCAACCGTATCCCAACAGCATAAGGCTTTAATGGGAACTCGTCGTCCATACTGAGTACGGAAATCAATGGCATTTTTGCCGTTAGGTGCGTTATCTGGTTCTTGTTTTTCTCGGTAAATTTCGTAGGCTTTGGGGATTTGTCGGATAAATTCTCGATACAACAAACCACAATTATAAATTAACCCAGCTAAACAGCGTACAGTGTAAGCTCCCCGACTAAACCCAAAGAGATAAATTTCATCTTCAGGTTGATAGTTTAAGCACAGAAAACGATAGGCATCCTCAATCTTATGATCCATGCCAATGCCTAAAGCACCTCCAGCAATTTTAATTAAAGTATCAGTTACCTCGGCATTAGATTGTTTTGTCCCAATCCCTTCGTCATAGTAGATGATTTGACGGATGGGGTTGCCCTGACTATCATCAAGTGGTGTGATAGCTTGCACCATTTTGACAACATTGGTAGGATAACCTTGTCCTAAATCTTGCCAAGTTCCATCACAACAAACAATAAGACGGCTTTTCATAGCGATGAACCTCCTAGGTTTATTAAAACTTGCCAGTTTACGGAATATTTGAGGATTCTAGTGAATCATGACTCAAAATTATCGAGATTTTCCTTAAGGTAAAATTTCCGCAAGACTCAACCGAGACAAAGGACGTTTTAACCCAGTTCGGAAGTGAAATAGGTGAGTTAGATAGCTGGGGTGACTAGGTAAAATCAGGTGCGGTATTTATACTTATTACTTTAGATCGTCTATGAGAACTTACTGACCTAAAGACTGCAAATTAATATATTTCTTTAGGTTTCTGTATATAAGTTTACAGAATATTGTTGAGCTATTTATTACTAAAAAAATTTGAGTTTGATTGCAAACCATCTTAACACCTAAGCTCGCCAATCTGAACTTTAGCCGATTCTCGATCGCAATTTTAGCCCACCCTAACACTTCCCTCTTTTCCCACGAGGATTTTTACCAAGAAAAATGATCTGTCTGCCTGAGAACAGGCTATAGTGATCATCAAACCCTCAGTGAAAAACTTCCCGTGTCTTCAGTATTCCGTCTTCGTCCCTATTTTTCCCCCGCTCTGCAGCGTCGAGTCATCAAAACTCTCGCCGCAAAAAAAAACCGTCAACTCTTGACATGGGCGGCAGCTTGTGCTAGTTTTTTGATCCTCTGGGCGTGGAATTGGCAGTTAGTTTTGGCCACTTTAACCGGGGTGGGGGCGATGATTGGAGTTTACCATCTCCAAGGTCAAAACTGGCCATCGCTGTGGCTGTGGGGGCGTGTTTTTTTCAGTGCCGATAGTGGTAAATTAACTTTAGCGGTAGTCTGTGGCGGTTTAGGCAGTTTAGCCACCTATCTCGCTGTCGCAATTTGGACCTATGCCGAAAATCGCTGGTTAGCTCTGGCCTCAATTTTGCAAGGATTTGGCACGGTTTTGACTTTAATCCTGCTAGGATGGCATTTTATCGACCATCGAGGTCAAAATGAGTCAAAAAACTTCGATCGCTGGTTAGAAAAATTAACAGTCAATGATCCCTTAATACGCTTAATGGCAGTCCGACGTTTAAGTGAAATGGAACTTTCCCCCAGTCGTCGAGAACAATGCCAAGAATACTTCCGTTATCTTCTCTCGCGAGAAACCGATGTACAAGTGCGATCAGCTTTATTGGATAATTTTTCTGGCAAAGAGGCAATCAAACCGCAACCTTTACAAATACCCCTACAGGTGAAAAAATCCCTCTTCAAATCAGTGAACAGTGAACAGTAATCAGTGAACTGAAAACTCACATCTGATCCCATTTTTCTTTATTCGCAGCCGGCATATTTCCCCCCCTTGCCCCCCCGACATCTTTCCCCCCCTTGCCCCCCCGACATCGGGGGGGGGGTGAGGGCAATTAACCATCTCTGTCATTGCTTTTGAAAAATGGGATGATAACTGATAACTGAATCCTAGGCCACCATTTAAGATAACTGCTATAGTTAAAGCTAAAGGCTGACTGCTAGAGGCTGAAGAGGATATTTTTTTTACACCAAAGTTAACTCGCGCTCCTCGATATTTTGGAACATCAGCGTACTCAGATAACGTTCTCCAAAACTAGGCTGAATCACCACAATTAATTTACCCTCATTTTCCGGTCGTTGGGCCAGTTGAATCGCGGCGCAAAGATTGGCGCCGGAAGAAATCCCCGAAAGTAAACCCTCTTCTTTTGCCAGACGACGACCGAATTGAAAAGCTTCCTCATCACTGACAGTAATTACCTCATCAATCAGATCTGTGCGTAAAACTTCCGGAATAAAACCCGCACCGATACCTTGAATTTTATGGGGACCGGGATTACCTCCAGAAATCACCGGACTATTGAAAGGTTCCACCGCGACTACTTGAAAACTAGGTTTACGAGATTTAATCAATTCAGCGACTCCCGTAATCGTGCCTCCAGTACCGACACCCGCAACAATAAAATCTACCTGTCCCTCCGTATCTTGCCAAATTTCCTCAGCAGTGGTGAGACGGTGAATTTCCGGGTTAGAAGGGTTGCGAAATTGTTGCAACATATAAGCGCCGGGGATACTATCGACGATTTGCTGCGCGCGTAAAATTGCCCCTTTCATGCCTTGGGAACCGGGGGTAAGTTCTAGGGTAGCACCGTAGGCTTTTAACATCGCCCGGCGCTCTAAACTCATCGTTTCCGGCATAGTTAAAATTAAGCGATAACCCTTAGCTGCCGCAGTCATCGCGAGGGCAATTCCCGTATTACCAGAGGTGGGTTCCACTAAAACCGTGGTTTCTGGATTGATTAAACCCGCTTTTTCGGCGCTATTAATCATGTGAGTGCCAATGCGATCCTTGACGGAAGCAGCGGGATTCATCCCTTCTAATTTCATCACAATTCGGCCAAGACAGCCCTCCGCCTGGGGAATCCGATTCAATTGTACTAAAGGAGTGCGGCCAACCAATTCGGTGACATCGTGAGCGATACGCATGATATTTTCTCTGTCTAGGTGATTTGTGTGCTTAGTTATAGCGGTAAGTTCTCAGCTTTAGCGTTTGAGAATTTCCTCACTAGCCAAGGAGGCGCTATATAGCTCACTTATAGCAAAGGCCAGCCCTAGATCGGCAAAATTTCCATTTTCCTTTGTTTCTTCAGTCGGTCCGAGTTGATTCCCAGACACAGGCAAAACTACCATGACCGATAAGATTGCTTTTTTCCAAAAGCTTATACTTGTACTAAAATAACTATAGATAGGTTACTAAAGTCAGAATTACGGTCATGACCATTAAATCTAATCTAAGTAGGTGGGTGGAATTAAATATAAAATGAACGTAGGTTGGGTTGAAGCATGAAACCCAACGCCCGATTATGTTACGAAGTGCGCTAACCCATCCTACAAATAATTGTGCCTACCTACTTAGCCCTATTGAAAGAACAACACATAGAAATTAAAGGCTTATATTCTAGAGTAGTTATGATAATGTATAAAGATCAATATAAAGAAAAGAAACCTAAAGATAAAACCATCGCTGAGAAATTTAATACCTATCATTTTGTAAAGTATAAAGAGCAAGTGGTTGACTTATTAACCCGTGGGTGTACCGTTAGCGTCGAGACAATGGCAATTATCGAGGAGATGAAAAATTATCATAAAATATCCCGTGCGTTACTTAGCTGCGTTAGCGTTAGTAATACACCCTAATTCTGATAAATTCAAACTATTTAAAATACGGGTTTTTATTGGTCTTTTTTCATCCCAGAATATCAGAGATGAATAAAATTCCATCGCTAGGGAAGAATTGAGAAGCTGTAGTGTTTTCTGAGCAGTATCTAAATCATCAAAGCTTAAGAAGTAAACAGTATCATCGAAAATAACTGGTTGATTTTGATAGGGTGATATAAGTTGAAAATTCAGTTTCTTATAAAGTCCAGAAATGGCAATTTTAAAAGGAGAGAAGGTGTCAGAACCAACGCCGAATATAGAAAAATCTGGTTGATTTTGATAGATTTTGCTTTTTCTATTCCCAAAGTAATCTACATGATTAACTAGATACTGCCAAGTTTTTGGCGCTATATCTCGCATATTTTCTGTAGATTCACCAATAAACTTCTGAGTTACTAAAACGTATTTATTGATAATTTCTAGGCGATTTTGTGCCAGATCTGAACCTTTAAGGAGAGGATAAAGATAGGTGGTTTCAATATCAACGATTTCCTTTAAACCATTGACAAAAATTCCATTAACTAACTGCAATTCCATGACTTTTGAGCAATCATGTTTAATACCTGAACGCCATTTTTCTACTAGAGGATGCCGATGATATAACTTCTCTAGTCTGATCAAAGTATTTAAATCTCTGACTAGAATATCATTTTGATAACCAATACGCTGAAACTCCCTTTCCTCAAAACTCTTGAAAACATCACAAAAGTAATTTTCTGATTGAGAATCAAATTCACAAAATAGGAGACAAGCATCTACATTAGCTTGAAAATATTTTTGAGTGTTTATCGGATAAATTGCCGAATAGATGAGATTAATTTTCTGAGTATAAATATAGTTCAAAATTTTTCTAGAAACGGCTGTTTTGCAGATAATTGCCAGATAAGCTGAACGATGATTAAGACATTCAATCAATTTAATTAACATCCATTCTGAAATATCAAAGTTACTTTTTCCTGTGATAGCATCTAAACCATGATAACCTTGAAAGTTACTTTTTTGCGGTAAATTGCTACCATTAATCAATCCCTGTTTTGAGTTTGTTATCCAAGGTAGATTCCCCAAGAATAAAATATTCTCTTTCCAGGCTTGAGTTAGAGCATTCCAATCACAGTCAAAAAAATTATTTTGATGAACTTGTATTCTTGTATCTTGGCATAATTGCTCATCTTGGGCTATCTGTGCAACATAATTAGGATTAATTTCAAAGCCAAGAATTTTTTCAGTTTGTTTGAAGGTAACTGCTGCGGATTTTAAAAAGTTTCCTGTACCACAAGTTGGCTCAATAATTACCTTGGGATTAACATTTATTTGTGATAACTTTTGGCAAATCTTTTCGGCTAACTCTAAAGGAGTTTGAAAGTCGCCGTATTCAACTTTAACTGGAGAAACTGACATTACTAATTCTCTCTGTAAATAGCTATTAATCCTTCTTCTTGACCAGCAAGATCAATTACTCTAGTATATTGTAGTCTCCACTGTAAGGCGTTGGAAATGGTTAAAAATCCTTGTACTGGAGGATTAGCAAGAATTTCATCGGCTATATTGGCTGCTGCCATTTCATCAACGGGTAAGTTTTTATCTAACATAAAGGCAATTAAATCATCTTTGTTACCCTGATTGTTTAAGATGTTGCGAATACCACGAGTCATCGGTCAATCAGCTGTTCTTTCAGCCGATACAAAAATTGTCGTGATCATTCTTAAATTGGCAGTGCGATTGAGACTATTATCTAACTTTTCATAAACAAAAATAATTAAGGAATATCCTAAGCCAAAAATCTTTTATCTTGCGGATTTAAAAAGACAAGATGATTGTGGTTGTTTAATACTGGTTACTTTTGTATCAACCAGCAACTCAGGAAAATCGATACCACTGGCTGCACTACCCTCAACAAAATCATATTTTCTTTTAGATATAGTTTAAACTTTTGTTCTAAGTAGGTTCCGATCGCTTTACCATCTGTAACACCGTAGAGCGAAGCTTCTTGATGTTGAGACTCTAAAGCTGAGAATATAGCCGCCTCATTACCTAAAGATTCTTGGGTTAATCTTGACATAATATAGCTAAATTAATTAATCTCCTCGTTTTTTCTATCTGACAAAATTAGCAAGCTTTAGATTAAACGGGTAAGAGTTGTTAGACGTGCTGACGGTTATTATTGTCAGTTTTTAATTGACGGAGAACGGCAAAAATACCATGAACCAACAGGACAAATAACAGGAATTGACTTAGGGAATTTTATACCGATGCTCAAGGCAATACTGTAGAGAATCCACGTTATTTAAGCAAGTCATAAAAACGCCTTAGAAAAGCACAACGACGATTATCCAAAAAGTTTCGTCAAGGAAAGAAACAGTCTAAAAACTATCACAAGCAACGGATAAAAGTAGCTAGGCTTCACCTTAAAGTATCAAAACAACGTCAAGACAAAGTAATTAAAGACGCTTTGGCGTTAGTCCAGTCTAATGCTCTGGTAGTCTATGAAGCTTTAAAGGTAAGAAACTTAGTCAAAAACCATAAGCTGGCCAAGTCGATTTCTGATGCTTCTTGGTATCAATTCACTGAATGGTTTGAATTTTTTGCTAAGATTTATCGGATTGTTTGTGTTGCTGTACCACCGCATTTCACTTCTCAAGATTGTTCAATTTGTGGGACGAGAGTTAAAAAAACTTTAAGCACTAGAACTCATCAATGCCCCAATTGTCAAACAGTCTTAGATAGGGATCATAATGCAGCAATAAATATTCTTAAAAAAGGGTTGAAATATTTGGGAAATCATCTCAACGGTACTGTTGGGCAAACAGAAACCGACCCAAACGCCTTGGCAGAGTCCGACCTCTGGATTCTTAATGGAGACATTGAGAATCTAAGTTGTCTCGTTGAACAAGGAATTTCC
>SFAU01000263.1 GCA_007096045.1 Microcystis novacekii Mn_MB_F_20050700_S1
CAAAAAGCTGTAGAATTAATTAATCATCGTCCTCGAAAATGTCTTGACTATCGAACCCCTTTTGAGGTATTCTATGAATTATCATCAGACATTGATGCACTTCATTTTTGAATTGGCGCAAATCTTTTTTGATAGGCAATTATTGCCGTGTCTAAATCTCCAAAGTTAGTCAGAATATACCAAGGTTCTTTTGTGGAAAACCCTCGGTAAGTTTTTTTCCACTTACCAGCTAAGTTAAACTGGACAAATCCCTGCTCTTTTGTAATATTGACATCCTGCAAAAATAATTTAGTTCCTGGACTTAAACCTAACTCTCTCATTTCTTGATAAACTCCTTCCTCTGTCTTGACATTTGTACTTTGTTTTTGTCTTAAACAAAAGTATACACTCTGCTTCTGAAGCCACTTTCCCAGACTGACCGAGCAAAATTCTCTATCTCCTAACACCACTATTTTATGACCTGATAGCACCGTCAATATTTTCCCCAATACTCGCTGCTGTTCTTCGAGATTACTGCTGCCTTTTTTATCTAATATCTCCCAATATATTGGGATGGCTCTCTTGTCATAAATTAGACTCACCATCAAGATATTAATTGCTCCCCAACTCGTCCGGTCTATGGCCATATATACTAATCCTTTTATTGTGAATCTCTCCTCCTGTTTTAACATCTCCTTTAGGCACGGAAACCAGATTCTTTCAATATTCAGAATTTCGAGCTTTAAAAATCTTTTTAGTTTTTTTCTCCGACTCTCAAACAGGATTGGTATGGGTAGTGCTTCTGCTAATATCTCTAACTTGGCTTGCTTCAATATTTGTAAGGTTCCAACTATCATTAGCAACAGTAGATATCTGGCTCGCCCCAGTTCATTCTCTAAGACTTTCTGGTATAGTTCACTTATCATTTTCGTTATTTAGGTCATATATAGTAAATATTACTTATCTTTTTTGGGAGTCTGTGTCTGTATTCCATGCTACATAAGCTTTTCAGCTTGCTTGTCCCCCTGTCAGCCTTTTTAACTAAAAAGTCTCCTCCACTAATCGTAAACATTCCACTTTGTGCTATCAACCGAATATTTCTCCGTTCTGGAAAAACAGTTACTGGCTTTCTAAGATCAAACAGAAACTTGAACAGCCAAAGCCTGGCTTTTTGAGCTTTTTTCATATTCTCAATATCTTCTTGCGGAACTGAATTATCAAAATAGAGATGCAGTTGTTGTTTCATTAGAGGCGGCATCTCTTTGTACAATAATTCGTACAGTTTTGCATCTTCTTGGCTTAGGCTATTAGATGGATTTTTGATATATTTGATAATTTGGTCAATAATGTTTTCTGTTCGATCCATGTTTTCTGTTCCCTCTATTATCCCAATATCGTTCTCCTTCATCAAACTTACCGCTTTCAAAAGGTACTCCCAGAATCTCTCTGAGAACCCATTACCTAGAAACCCCTCCTTGACAAAAGGTAGAACAAAAAGTTCATCGAGGTATGAAGTTAGAACCATACCAGTGCGTAATAAGACATGAAGTGATTCTGTTATATAGACTGTTGTATTTGGTGGTATCTTTTTTTGATGAGGTAGATCTACCGTCTCAGCAAGCTTTCTAGCATTTAAAGCAAAAAGTTCTCCATCCTTACTATTATCCTCCGATGCCATCCACAGAGCAATAAGTACGTTCTCAGTCCAATCAAGTAATCGGCAAGGTAGTTCGTAGTGTCTGAATAGTGATAGTATATCGAGTACCGAAGGAAATTCGCTACGAATCTCAGGAAGTCGCCTGATCAGGTGTATATACAATCCACCTTCCTCATACATTTTTGACAAGTTCTCTGGTTGTATATCAACGTAATAACCGGAAATATTCGTTATTCTACATTGGTTTTCTTCCTGTAATCTAAAAATCGAAGGAACCAATTGATGACCTAGTGAGCGATTCCCCCTAAACCATAAATGTACAGGATATTGTTGTTCCGAGTTAATTGCCCATTTCTCTGATACTTCTTCTATCCACTTAAGGGTGTCATTCACCGTGCGAATTTCTCTTGATAGTCCGTTGTCGTTTGCTTGAGTCATAATATTTTCTCCTTTATCTAAGTAGTAAGACACTAATTTGATCTAAGCACAAGCAACAAAACTCTCACACCGCTAGAGTGATAAGACCGACGATATATTCATACAGAAGTGTTGAATCCTGCAATAAAACTTCACAAAACCAGTATTTTACAGATGCTCAATTAGATTCACTATTGAGAATGGAGTCAATAAGCAGTCCTTTTTGGTATCATCAGAGCGAATACATAACTTGGTCATGATCTTCAAAATCTTAACATTCAACACTTCTGATATTCATAATATTCATAACCTACAGGAATTATATCTTATATCTGACTACTTACTGACCTCTTAGCTCGTCATTATAGCCAAATCTCCTGTATAGGAAATCTCTACCAGACAAAAACTTAACTCTTTTTAAGCTATTTTTGATTTATTTCAGAAAAGTAAACAGAATTTCAGGGGTTTCTCCTCTCCTCGCTATGTAATCTTTTAATACCGCTTAATTATCTCCTCCGGTAGCGACATTTTTAAATCTTTCTTGGGCGGTAGAAAAAGCCTCTTTCATCACCCTTTGAATCCTCTGAGGATCGGGTTTTTTACCCCCCATTAAATCGCCAAAATAGACACAAGCACCCTCTCCTAGGGCCCAGGTATAGGCAGCGGACCAAGAAGCGGCGATAACACTGCCAAAACCGGGGATAAATTTCACCAATTCGCGACCGATGGCCTGGGCCAAAAAGCCGCCAGCGATCGCACTGACGACTCCACCGGCTTGGGATGGGGTTAAGACTTGACCGTATAATTTACCTAAAACCCCCACCATTGACACTTGTAGGGCGGTTAACACGGGCATAGTCGCTAAGGGTAAGGGAATCGCCGCCAAGGTCGCCGCTATGACGGAAAAGGCTAACATATAGCGTCGGGCCACGTCCCGATAGAGATTGCCTAATTTATTGCTGGTTTCCCGATCTAAAAGTTGGTGGATGGTGTTAGCCTCGGCTTTTGGCAATAAATCGGCTAAATTGTCTCTAAATGCCTTTAAACCGTAAAAAACAGGGTTGTAACCGTCTTCCTCTAGGGTAAAGTCGATTAGCACAGAATTGTCGTATAAATCCTTAAAAGTTTCTTTAATTTCTTGATAGGCGCGATTGATATCCTCGCAATCGGGAGGATAAGGGGGATGATCGACGGTATGAGGAGGATAAAGCTGATGAAGGCAGGTTACAGCCAGTAAACAGGGGATTTTAGGGTATTTTTGCCGCAGTTGTTTGGTAATTTCCAGAAGGCTATCGGTGGCAAAATCATCAATTTTTACCGTCACGATAAAAACCTGGGCGCGTCCCCTGTTTTCGGCTAAATCTGCCAATAATTCGGCGATTACCTCGTCTGTGTGTTGATAGGCATCCCCTAACCCCACCGTATCGGTAAAAATCAACAGGGGTAAATCTTCTGCGGGGTAGGTGTAGCGCTGGGTGTTTTGGGTGTGGGGACGGAAACCTTGCCCGACGATTTCCGACGAAACTCCCGTTATTCCCCGAATAATCGAGCTTTTTCCTGTTTGCGGTTTGCCGATTAACAGCGCCTCGGTGGTGGGTAATTGTTGACGGACTTTTTCTAAAATTTCCGCCACTTGACTATCACTGACACTAAACCACTGGAGGACAGTATTAGTCAACTGGTCGATGGGGAGTCTTTTCATCACTTCCCCCGTGAGACTATTCCAAGTATTGACCAAAGAATCAATGGGCAGTTTATTAGTCATGGGGATTAGAAGGGTTTATGATAACTAAAATAGAGATTTTCAGCCATAGAATCAGACGATGACAAAAGCCGCAATTAGTCCGCAAGATTTATCATGGCCTTTTTGGCCAATTGTACCACTTTATCCCTACGGTCAAAGACGGACAATTCGCCAAGAAGTGGTGAAAGATACGCTCTGGACATTTGAGCAATTGCAGGGTATTTTTTATGTGGTTGTGCCGATTCGCATGACGGTAATTAAGTTAGCATCCGGGGGTTTATTTGTTTATGCACCTGTGGCCCCGACTCCTGAATGTATTCGCTTAATGCGTGAGTTGGAAAGTGAACACGGGGAAGTTAAATATATTATTTTGCCGACGATTTCTGGGATTGAACATAAGGTTTTTGTGGGTCCTTTTGCTCGTTATTTTCCTAAGGCTATAGTTTATGTTGCTCCTAATCAATGGAGTTTTCCTCTTAATTTACCTTTGAGTTGGTTGGGTTTACCGGCAAAACGAACGGAAATTTTACCTGCTGACTCGGCAACTACTCCTTTAGGAAAAGATTTTAGTTATGAAATTTTACCCGCAATTGATCTGAATGTGGGATACTTCTCGGAAGTGGCTTTTTTTCATCACTACTCTCAAACTCTGCTGCTAACCGATGGAATTATTTCTATCCCAGAAAATCCTCCCGCTATTTTAGAATTAGACCCCTATCCGCTGCTGTTTCACGCTAAAAATACGGCTAAGGATCTGGTGGAGGATACCCCAGAAAATCGCCGTCGGGGTTGGCAAAGAATTTGTCTTTTTGCTCTTTATTTTCAACCTCCTGTTTTAGCTGTTCCCAATTGGATTAAGGTTTTTCGAGATGCTTTTACTGCGAGGGAAAGGAGTAAAAAAGCCTATTTTGGTTTATTTCCTTTTCAATGGGGGGATGATTGGCAAAAGACTTTTTTAAATTTGCGTCGAGAGGGGAGGTTAATAGTAGCACCAATTTTGCAAACTTTGATTCTTAATCGCACCACTGACGAGGTTATTCAATGGGTTGATAGAATTTGCCAATGGCCGATTAAACAGGTTATTCCTTGTCATTTTGCTAGTCCGATTCAAGCTGATAGTCAAGAGTTTCAGCAGGCTTTTTCTTTCTTGTCAAAAGATTCTTATTTACCTAAAGATGACTTGGAATGTTTAGAAAGTATTGATAGTTTTTTGGTGCGCTGGCGATTGACTCCTCCTCCTGATAAAAAATTGTAATTTATGGCTGAGAACTGCTATAATATAGGCGGTTGTTAGTTGATTGCTAATTAAGGTTATGCAAATTCCCGAAAATCCCAGTAATGATGACATCAGAGAAGCGTTGATTCAATTGCGAGAAGAACTTGGTCAAAAAGTTGACCGCTTAGATTATAAATTTGATGCCTATCAAAAAGGTACAGATGGTATGGTGAGAATGGCTACTACTATTATCATTGCTACCGCTTCTGTGGTGGTTTTGTCTAGTCTTAGTCCTGCGGTGACAGCAATTATCACCGCTTTATATTCTGGTAATGCTCATTAATTAATTTATCGCTAAATTCTGGTGCGTTACGCTACCTTTTGGTGCGATTCGGTGCGTTACGCGCTCGCTAACACACCCTACCTTTCCTGAATTTTTACCCGTTTGTTGAATTGATTCATAGTCAAGGAAATTACCAGATTAAAGAATAAATAGGTGGCCATAACTACTATTAACATCTCCACAGCTTTTCCTGTTTGATTAGCGATGGTACTAGAGATAGCATAAATATCATTATAACCGATAGCGATCGCTAAACTAGAGTTTTTAACAAGGTTTAAACATTCATTAGTTAAAGGAGGAATAATCACTGGCAAAGCTTGGGGAAAAATCACTAATCTCATCACTAATAAAGGTTTTAATCCCAAGGCTTTAGCTGCCTCCCATTGTCCCCGATTAACCGATTGAATCCCCCCCCGTACTGTTTCCGCAATAAAGGCAGCTGTATAAACAGTTAAACCGATTAGGAGAGTAGCAAACTCAGAAGAAAGATGTAAACCGAAGTCAATATTTTGATTAAGAGGATTAACTTGGGGACTTTGCCATTGTAAACCCCAGATTAGAGGAATTATAACTAGGAGTAGTAGGCTAGTTAGACATAAACTAAGTTTATTTTTTAGGTATAAAAATACTGAGATAATTATTCCTAAAATCATTATAGCTAAGGCTAACCATGTCCTGAAACTATTAGCGGGAAAAGGTAAATATACTCCTGAGTTATTTAAAAATACCCTGCCAAAAAACTCTAGAGACTCCTCAATCTTCGGCAGTTTCAGAAATACAGCAAAATACCAGAAAAATAATTGTAATAATAAAGGAGTATTGCGAATAGTTTCCACATAAATTGTTGCCAACTGACGAATTAACCAATTATCCGACAAGCGACCTAACCCGATGACTATTCCCAGACTAATCGCCAAAAATATGCCAGTAATCATAATGCGGAGGGAATTAACTAATCCCACCAAAAGAGCGCGAAAATAGGTATCGGTGGGACTGTAGGAAATAGGAGAGTCACCAATAGCAAAAGAAGCTGGTCGGTCGGGGTCAAAGAGAAAGCCAAAGCCAAAACTTAAGCGTAAGCGTTGGAAATTAATCACTAAATTACGGCCAAAAAACCAGAAAATTAGGCAGACAATTAGCAGGATAATTACCTGTAGAAAAATCTTCTGAAATCGCTCATCGTACCAAAAAGAGTTTTTTTGAGGTAAGGTCATATTTATTATATACTCCAGAATTTTTCACAAAAGAAATCGGTGACTGTTGGCCACCGATTGAGAAAATCAAAACATATTTAGATAACTCCGAGACGGGAGAGACCGAGGATAACACCGGCGCCGAGGACATGACCAAAACTGGTAGTACCCAGTAAAGCGCCTAATCCCATACCACCGAATAAAGCGGGGGAAGGTAAAGCAGGACCGACATTTTGTTGTTTAATAGTCGCTTTACCGAAAGCAATAGCGAGAATATTGCAGATAATCATGACAATCGCCACTTTGGGACTCCATTCGCTGGAACCTTGCACGGCGGTGGCGGCCATTAATAGGGTTGAGTACATTGAAATTCTCCTGAACAGGTCGTTTTAAGTTTTTAATCTTAAAGGTAGTTTTCACCCCACATCACTCCCTGTTGCAATACTTAATAATCAAAAGCACAGGAGTCAACCATACGGCCGATTCGTCTCCACTTTTGAACTACTCGCTTAGTACAAATTCAAGTTTAAGCCTACTTCTTTTGCGAAGACGGCTAATCCTTTCTTTTCAATGGTTTTGATAGCTTTGGTGGAGACGCGTAGTTTTACCCAACGGTTGCCTTCCGACCACCAAACTCTTTTCCATTGTAGGTTAGCTTCTTGTAATTTTTTGGTGCGACGGTGGGAGTGGGACACCGCATAGGCGTTATTGGCCTTTTTCCCCGTCATAGTACAGACTCTAGACATAATTTACTCCTGTGCGATCGATGTTTGTTAATAGTCAACCTTTCTAGTTTAACTCAAATCTCGCCAGAAGTCCCCCTTTCCCCTGTGTGAAGTAAACGGGAACAAATTTAGCGGCAAGTGGGGAGATTAAGAAGTTGATTAAACTGGGTTACTGCTCAGACAATTTCGACAATTGCCTCAAAGGTAATGGTGAGAATATTTTCAAGACATAAGAGGTATTTTTTGAAAAATTTAGATGTAATTTTTTACCAGATAGAAACTATTTTAATAAGTTTTAAATAGTTTCTAGCATTCTTGTCAATTCATGTTTATTTATCGACAATTTTACCTGACAGGGGGACAAGCGAGCTAGAAAACTTGCCAACAAAGGCTTCTGGCTTCTCTCACTAGAAATAGATCTAGCGATTCTAGGCAAAAAGCTAACGAAAGAATTAGGGATAGGAGCGAGATACATGGATTTCAGCCTTCTTGTCCCCCTGTCAGCAATTTTACTTGACAATTTTGTTATATTTTGGCGATAAAAGTGACTCGATTACTCAAGTATCTGGTTTGAGAGGACAGGAAGTTTTTTCAGTTATCAGTAAACAGTAAACAGTAATCAGTGAACTGAAAACTTATATCTGATAACGGATAACTGATAACTGATAACTGATTTAAGGCTGATAGCTATAAAAAAACCGACCGACAAGAGAGAATTCCTGCCAGTCAGTTGGTGATGATAGGCTGAATTTTATTCAGCTTTTTTCTTAGCGGGGGCAGCTTGAACGAGTTCCAATTCACTTTCAGCGAAGTTATTGGTATTCAGTCCACTGGCGCTGCCACTAAAACCGTTGTAGTTAACAGTATTAAAACGAACGATAACGGGATAGAGGATACCACTTTGATCAACGCTGGCTACGGTTCCCACATCGTTGTACCAGTAAGACTCTTTACGTTTGATTCTAACTTTGGCTCCGCGTTCGAGTTTAGGCATAGGTGTTGTTTTTTTTAGGGTTTAGTTAACAGGTTACAATCAGAGCGAGTTTGCCGAAAGGGTTTTTACTTTAAGTTTTATTGCAAATCTTGCCACTCTGTTTGGACAAAATGCCCCGAACGTCCCCATAAATCTGCCTTTGGTGCAATGTTAACGATTGTTAAGTTAAAGGGAATGGCCGTAGTCAGGTATTTTTGGGCTGACATTCCCACATCTGGCCCGATTTGAAAAGCGGTGGCGGTGGCTAAACCTAAGCCTAATAACTGAGAAATCGGACCTCTGGGGAAGATGAGATGAGTTCCTAAGACTAAGCCTGCGGTTAAGGCTAAAGTTACCGATAAATTGGTGCCACAACGCGGATGTAATGCCAATTGCCCCTCGCCATTTTTGAGACGGTGGAGTGCCTGTTTGGCTGCTTTTTGCAGTTCATTTGTATTAACTTGTCCGTAGAGATAAAAACCCCTATCGGTGGAGAGTCCCCCCAGGGCCTGGTTATCCGCTGGGGAATGGTCAAAAGGCGATTGACGACGGGCAGCCATTTCGCTTAATACCCAGACAGTGGCGTGTTCCAAGGCGTGAACCTGTCGCAGGGTGAGCAATTCTTTGAAACCGGGGATAAAGCCGATTTGTGCCAGTAAATCGCTGTCTTGTCGGGGAGAGGGGTTAAACCAGTCGAAAGAGGGGTTAGAAGGACTACTAGGGGTCATAAAGTTGCGGTAGGGGGAGTTTTTTCGAGGAAGATGAGGGCGCTATAGAGTTGAAAGGCGGTGTCCCAGTAGGTGTCTTTAATGCGGAATAAGTCTAAATGAGGATCGACCATGGGCAGTAATTCGTAAAAATCGGCGGTGGTTTCGGCAAAAGGTGGAAAATCTGACCACAGAGGAACTGCTGCTAGTTGTTGTTTTAGGTAAGAAGCGAAATGATTCCAGTTGTCCCGATTGGTGGTCTGTCTTTCCCGACTTTGTTGGTGGTGGGAAAAAGCAATCCCCGCTTGAAAGTGGTAATGGCGATCGCAAATACGAATAATTAAATCCTGTTTTTTCAAATGTAGATCAATAATCTGGGCATAATAGACCTCCTGCAAAAGTCTTATTCAGCTACTTGATTATAGCCTAAAGCAAGTTCGTAGTTGTAAATGCCAGCGATTAAATTAAATCTCAGACCAAAACGTCGTCTCCGATTCCT
>SFAU01000264.1 GCA_007096045.1 Microcystis novacekii Mn_MB_F_20050700_S1
TTTAGAAAAAGTCTATCGTTTATCCTTGGGAGGAACAGCAGTGGGTACGGGAATTAATGCTCCTCCAGATTTTGATCGAGATGTGGCTGCCGAAATCGCTAATCTGACCAAATTACCCTTTATTACCGCTCCTAATAAGTTTACCGTGCAAGGTTCCCACGATGCTCTGGTTTTCTTGAGCGGGGGATTGAAAACTATCGCTAGTTCCCTCTATAAAATTGCTAATGATATCCGTTTACTTAGCTGTGGTCCCCGTTGTGGAATCGGAGAATTACAGCTGCCGGAAAACGAACCGGGTTCTTCAATTATGCCGGGGAAAGTTAATCCCACCCAATGCGAAGCTTTATCGATGATAGCAGTGCAGGTGATGGCTAATGATTTAGCGGTGACGATGGGAGGTGCTGGAGGACATCTGGAGATGAATGTCTATAAACCGCTGTTGATTCATAATCTCATGCAGTCTATCCGTTTGCTCACGGATGGTTGCGGTAATTTCTGTCGGTTTTTGGTTCAGGGGATGACTGCTAATGAAAAACAAATTGAGACTTTTTTAAATCAATCCTTGATGCTGGTGACTGCATTAAGTCCTGTGATTGGCTACCAAAAGGCTGCCTACGTCGCTCATTATGCCCTAGAAAAGGATTTAACCCTGAAAGTGGCAGCCTTGCAACTAGGATACATCGAGGAAGAGGATTTTGATCGCATTGTTGACCCCGCTAAGATGGTCAATCCCTACGTTGCCGATGGTTAATTGTCTGAGGGGATAACTGCTGTAAAAATCAGAGGTCGCAGGCAGGCACGGATTCCCATTATACATATAAGTATATGGCAAGCGGCGGGATTTGTCAAGCCCCGCCAGCAAAAATTTCTACTAAACTTGGGTAATGATAACGAAGAAAACAAACAGAAAAATCATCAATGCCCCTGCCATGCGGAAGAATGGTTTAGGAAGATTAATAATTTTCTCCAGTTTCAGGAAACCCACCAGAAAATAAGCGACGATTGCTAGGAGAATCGGGATAACTAAGCGCAGGATTGTACCAAGGGGACCGGAGAAAAACTCACCGATTTTATAGCGGGGTGTATTTTCTTCCGCGTGAGGAGGAATAGTTACACTTGTCCAAGTTTCCCCCCCATCGGTGGAACGAAAAACTGTAGTTTGGGTGCCACCAAAACCGAATAAAGTTTTATCTTGAGCGTAATTAGGAGAAAACTGGACGGAGATACCAGCGGAAGGGATACTATGAATTTTCACAAGAGGTATTTTAGGATCACCAATTGATTTAAAAGTTTCTCCGCCATCGGTAGATTTAAACAAACCATATCCCTGTAAACTAACTATTACCGTGCGATCATTAGCATAATCAGGAGAGATAGCAATGGTTTCTACTGATGCTTGAGGATTAAACCCCGGTTTCTCTAATTTTGTCCAACTTTTAGCCCCATCTTTGCTGACAAACAAACCAGAAATTGTCCCAGCAAAAATAGTTCCATCCTTGGGATAATTGGGAGACATTGCCAACTGCACATTAGGGGTTTTTGATAGGGGGGTTCCTTGGCTGACATTTTTCCAAGTTAGTCCACCATCAACACTTTGATAAATACCCTCTGTTCCCGTGACAAACAAAGTTTTATCCTTAGCAAAATCAGGGGAAGCTACCATGGCAGGAGCATAATTACCAGAAATTTTGCCCACTTCACTGATATTTTTAACCGTATTTCCTCCATCAGTAGAACGAAATATTCTGCCCTGCTGATTGGTGAGAAAAAGAGTTTTATCCTTGGCAAAATCTGGAGAAGGAACTATTCTCGGACCGCGGACTCCTTCATCAATTTCGATAATTTTCCATAAATCACCACCGTTATCGGATTTGGCAAATTTATTGCGTAAAAAGCCAGCAAAAATAGTTCTATCTTCTCCATAGTTAGGAGAAAAGGCAATGTCAAAGAAACGCCGGGGATCTTGTCCTGATTCTTCGGGATCTTTACCAAGTCGATAAACCTCTAAACCGCGATTAATTGGTGTCCAAGTTTCCCCTTGATCGCGACTGATGAAGATATTGCCTACATAATTAGCAATGACGACAGTACCATCCTGGGCATAATTAGGAGAAACCGCCATGGCGATAACTGTTCCCCGGGCTAAAGTTGCTATTTCCTGCCATTGTTTGCCCCTATCCGTGGTTTTAAATAAGCCATTAAATCCCCCTAAAAACATCGTATCTTCAACGACTTTTAAATCCATAAAATGGGGAACTTTATAATCATCAGCCTGTTTATCTTTCGTTAAACCCTCGCTCATTTTTGTCCAACTTTTGCCCCCATCTTGCGAAACATACATTCCGTCATACCAAGTAATGGCATAAAGGGTGGAGTTTTGGGCATAGTCGGGAGAAATAACGATGTCTTCGATGATTTTATCTTTAATTCCTTCGTTAACGGCTTGGAAGGTTTTACCATCATCAACGGTTTTTAAAATACCTGCTTCTTCTGTGCCGACAAAAAAGGTTTTATCCCTGTCTAAATTAGGAGAAAAAGCCATTGTATCTACTGCCCCCACATTAGCGGGTAAGGGGAGATTCTGCCAAGTTTTCCCCCCATCGGAGGAAGTGTATAATTTACCCTGTTCATCCCCGAAAAAAATTCGCCCTGGATTGTTGGGAGTAATAGCTAGAGAGGTTATCAGTGCCGTGGTGGGGAAAATATTTGACCAATTTTTACCGCCATCTTCGGTTAAATAAACCCCTTTTTCTAATCCCACTGCTGCCGCTATATTGGGATCGGAAGGGGCAATTTCTAGGAAGTTAATAAAGTTAGTTGCTAAACCCTGATTAACTTTCTGCCAAGATTCCCCCGCATCTTCACTTTTATAAATACCATTAGATCTTGAGGCTAGATAGAGAATATTTTTATTGAGGGGAGATAGGGATAGGGAACTTAATTCCCCCGTATAATCTAAACCTTGAATTAATCTTTTCCAGTTGCTACCTCCATCGGTGGACTTATAAAAGTTATTTCGCACCAATATATATACTGTATTATCTTTCTGGAAATCGGGAGAAACTTCCACTTGACTAATCACATCATGGGGACGATGGGCAAAAGCAGCATTACTCCAAAGACAAAAAACTGTAGCGATTATCAATAAAATGAGATTAAACTTGTAGGCGAATCTCAGCAAACTTTGGCGATTAATCATACTTAAACTGCTAATATCGATGATAAAAATTGACCTGATCTAGCAAAGGGCGATCAAAATTTAAGCAAGGGTTCTGTAAGAGTATAGACGAAAATGGCGATTATAACCATTACTAAAATCAGGCTTATTTGCTATCAGCATAGATTAGAACCAATCTCTACACTTTGATTGTTGTAGAGACTCATTGCCTTTTGTAACCCTTGTTTGAGACCAAGTTCGATCGCTTTTCTGGACAAGTCTAACACTTTCAAGATCACTTCGTTTTCTTGGGGGGTGAATCGGCCTAAAACGTGGGAAATAGTCGCTTTTTCGGTTGATTTACCGATTCCTATGCGTAAACGAGCGAAGTTTTCCGTGCCAACGTGGGCAATGATTGATTTAATACCGTTGTGTCCGCCCGCCGATCCCGATAGACGGATTCTCAACCGGCCTAGGGGCAGATCCATATCATCGTAAATGACTAAAATCGACTCCGGCTCCAGTTTATACCAGTCCAGAACCGATCGCACCGATTGCCCAGAGCGATTCATATAGGTTTGGGGTTTCAAAAGACGAATTTTGCCCGGGAGAGAACCGTCACCCTCGGCGATAAAACCTTGAAATCGCTTGTTTTCCTGCCAAGATAACCCCCAATCCCGCGCTAATGAGTCCACAGCTTCAAAACCGATATTATGACGGGTGCGATCATATTTGGGTTCGGGATTGCCCAAACCGATAATTAGCTGAGGAATGATTAAATTAGGGGTTTTATCGGAATTCATAGGGAGAAATCGGGCTTTTAACCAGGACCCGACTCTCATTATCACCCAATTAGCACTCCGAGCGCTGGAACAAAGTTTCTAGATAAACCTTGGCACAGCTATTTTGCTCCTCAAAATTCATCCTTTCGGAGGATTGACAATTAAGTAGAAAAAATGATAGAGCCGCCGTAAACACACCGTCTTGATCCCAACCGGGGTGAGTTTCTAGGTATTGTTGTAGGGATTGGTGGAGGATTTCGGGGATTTCTGCCAAGATACTGACGGATGTATTCATATCGTTTACCTCTGATCGGAAGTGGGGAAATCCCTGACTGGTGCAGTGGACAGTAAGGACTATTGTGAGCCAAGTTGGAGGGAGTTGCAATATTACCAGATGTAAAGGAATGCTTTAGAAAAACTTAATATTTACGAGGGAATAAGGGTTAGAGCTAGATTTTATTTACTCAACTTAACAGTAACTCAGTATCTATCGAGCGGGATTTTTACAGTCAAGATTAATTTTTTCTCGAAGCAAGTGCCGATTATATCGCTGTTGCCTGTGGAAAAGTCTGGGTAAACTGTGGAAAACTGGGGAGTGAGTGGGGAAATACTGGGGAATGTATGGGGGAAAACATCGGGGAAAAATAAGATTTGCAAATTTTAATCAGCAGTGCTGCTCAAATCCGATCCCTGATAGCTGCCTCACCAGTCTGGGAGTCTCGACGCTGAATGCTGGCTGCTATGCTTTTACCACCAATACGGAACAGGTAGCTTCTGCCACCACGAGACTACTAACAGAATCTTCGATCACCCGTTGAACTCCCGTTAATCCCCGGCTGCCGATCACGATCAGATCAGCAAGATAGATATTCGCTAAACGAATAATTTCCTCCGCTGGATCACCAAAGATGACCTCGATTTCACTAGGGGTAGTAATTTGGGATTGATAGCAGCGCAATTGATCTTCAATGATCTCACGGGAGGGGTGAGGGCGATCCACTGGCGATTCATCTCCCTCCTTACCAAGAATATGGGTGAGTATAATGCAAGAATTTGCCGTTAGAGAGAGGGAATTCAAAGCATGAAGGACTCGATGGGATGATTCCCCACAATCCAAGGCAACAACGATATTTTTAAACATTTTGACTAAATCCTGCCGCTAAATAAATTTTCAATTAAGATTCCGGAGCAAAAAATCTATAGACAATTTTATAGGTTATTGCGATCGGTTAAGATTTCGTAACCCGTGGCGGTTACTAAGACAGTATGCTCAAATTGAGCAGAGAGAGCATTATCCATTGTCACCACCGTCCAACGATCGCGTAAAGTTCTGGTATGTTTGGATCCCCCATTGACAATTGGTTCAATTGCCAGAGTCATCCCGGCGCGGAGTTTGACATTGGGTAACTGATTAGTGCGAAAATTAAATACCGAGGGTTCTTCGTGGAGATTTCTGCCGACTCCATGGCCGGTAAAATCTTCTACCACCTGGAAACCGTTAGCTTGAACGTGATCTTCGATCGCTCCTGCAATATCGAGCAGATAATTGCCAGCTTTTACCTGATTTATACCTTTATATAAAGCTTCTTCCGCCACGCGGATTAATTTTTCGGCTTTGGGAGAGACGGAACCGATCGCGATCGTGATACAGGAATCCCCATGATAACCTTGGTAGTAGGCCCCCGTATCTACCTTTAACACAGAACCGGCTTTGAGGCGTTTTTTCGGGCTAGGGATACCGTGAACGACTTCGTTATCGACGGAGGCACAAATCGAGGCAGGAAAGCCATAATAACCTTTAAAACTGGGAGTAGCACCCATTGCGCGGATACGTTTTTCCGCATAGACATCCAGATCCGCCGTCGTTATCCCGGGTTGAGCGATATCGGCAATTTCCTTGAGGACTGTAGCGGCAATTTTACCCGCTTGTCGCATAATAACGATTTCTGCGGCGGATTTGGTTTCGATTCCCCGGCGGCTTTTCTGTACTCGCGGTGAACCTACTTGCTCTGGGGTTTTAGTTTCGGGAAAAAGCAGCTTGGTTAGGATGTTCATGGACAGTTGGCTCAGAGTCTTTAACTTAACTTAGCATTTTCCCGGCGATCGATGACTGCTCTGGAGAAATCAAAAATCTTCCCTTAGCTGAGGAGACAGGGGACAGGAGATGGGGGGGGGTAGGGAGTGGGGAGATGAGGATAAAAAAGACAAGAGACAACTACACTAGCCATAAAACCGAAAATTATCGCAAATTTATCTGAGTTTTAAGATATTTTGAGCCGATAGCGGCTCGATAACTTATCCCATTTTTCATAAGTAATGGCAGAGATGGTTAATCGCCCTAACCCCCCACCCCCCCAACCCCCCCGACGTCGGGGGGGCAAGGGGGGGTAAGATACCTGCCAAGAATAAAGAAAAATGGGGAACATCTAGAAAAGCTATAGTAGGGAAAAGGCTATTGTTCCAGCGAGGTGACAATTTATGGCAGTCAAAAAAGAGTTTTCCAGTTTTCAGGAACTGTTGCAAACCACTAATCTTCCCGTGTTAGTGGATTTCTATGCCACTTGGTGTGGTCCTTGTCAAATGATGGCTCCGATTCTAGAACAAACGGGAATGTATTTCAAAAATCGCCTACAAATTGTCAAAATTGATACAGACAAATATCCCAATTTAGCCACTAAGTACGGTATTCAAGCTTTACCGACTTTAGTAGTCTTTAAAAATGGTCAACCGATCGATCGAATCGAGGGAGTGGTGCAGGTTAACCAACTGGTTCAACATTTACAAACTCTGTTGTAAGATAATTTTGAACCAGAACTAGGAGTTAGTGCCATGGCAAAGGCGATTTGGAATGGTGCAGTGGTAGCGGAAAGCGATAACTGTGAAATTGTCGAGGGAAACTACTATTTTCCCCCCGATACCATCAAAGCTGAATATTTCCAACCCAGTAACACCCATACGATTTGTTCTTGGAAAGGAGAGGCTAGTTACTATACTCTCAGGGTAGATGGACAGGACAATAAAGATGCCGCTTGGTATTATCCCGATCCTAAACCAAAAGCCCAAAATATTAAAGGATATATCGCTTTTTGGCGAGGTGTGCAGGTTGAGAAATGATCGCCATCTACCCCGGCAGCTTCGATCCAGTTACATTCGGTCATTTAGATATTATCGAACGCAGTGTGCCACTATTCGAGCGAGTAATCGTGGCAGTTCTTTGCAATCCCAATAAAAACCCCTTATTTACCGTCGAAAAACGCATAGAACAGATCAGTTACTGTACGAAACACCTGAAAAACGTTGAGATAGACAGTTTTTCAGGATTGACGGTTGAATATGCCAGATTGAAAGGCGCTAAGGTGCTTTTGCGGGGGTTGCGGGTCCTCTCAGACTTTGAAAAAGAACTGCAAATGGCACACACCAATAAAACTCTCTGGGAAGGGATCGAAACGGTTTTTTTGGCCACCACTAAAGAATATAGTTTTTTAAGTAGTAGTGTGGTTAAAGAAATTGCTCAATTCGGTGGCTCCGTCAGCCATCTAGTCCCAGAAAACGTTTCTAGAGATATTTACTCATACTATAGTTAACATACTACAATACAGTAATGAGGACGATCTGAACCTATGGCGCGCCGAGAACCTAATGATCGCAGAAAAGCAGTACCTAACACTTCTAATAGTGGGGTTCCCAGTCCACCCGTCGATTTCGATATCTATCAGGATTTGGCGCGTCTGCAAGAGATGATTTTTGATAGTTTCCATATCCCCCTCACCCGTTGGACAATGATCGATGAGGGACAGATATCCGAACAGATCGATATCATCTATGAAACCGTGCCACCGGCAGTACAGAAAGCTTTAGCAATTTTACGCGAAGAACAGGAAATTATCACTAAAGCGGAGGAATACGCTCAACAAGTCCTTCGTTCCGCTCAACAAAGAGCCGCCCAAATTCTCGATGAGTCCGGTATTATTCAACAAGCAGAACGGCAAGCGGCCCAAATTCGTCAACGGGTTCAGCAGGAGTGCGAATCCTTGCAACAACAAACCCTCGATGAAATCGAACAGATGCGTCACAGCACCTTGCAGGAAGTGCAACAGTTACGACAAAAAACCCAAGCTGAATGTCATGAAATTCAAAAAGGCGCTGACGACTATGCTGAAGCAGTTTTAGAACATCTTGATCAACAATTAGGGCAAATGTTACAGGTTGTCCGTAACGGTCGTCAACAGGTAAGATCGAAACCAACATCTTTAAAAAATCTATCCGGAGAACGTCCTTAATCAGTGATCAGTGATCAGTTATCAGTTATCAGATGTAAGTTTTAAGTTAATTAGTGAGTTAGTTATCTTTATCCCTGATTACTGTTTACTGTTTACCGAACACTGAAAAGAACCAAACCTCCGATTCCTCATCGATAACTGATAACGGAATTTCATGAATAACCCCTCCTCGAATTCCCCTCTATTCGGACGCTTTCTTAGCGGGTTATTTAGCTGGAAAATTTGGTTATTTCTCCAGATATTTCAAGGTAGTAAAAGCTTTTATCGATTCCTGTATCATTATTTATATCGTCGTCCTAAAATTGATCGCATTCTCAGCAGCGATGTCATCTATATCCCTGAGAAAAAACTTTATAGCATTCCCCTCGATGTGCTGAAAATGGAGCGGCAAATGGTTAATAGTGATCGCCAGAAGTTGACTTCTGTTACCACTTGGAAAGTTAAAACAATTCATCCCACCATTACCGAAACCGAGATCCAATTCCACGATATTACCGTCGATTTACAACAGGTACACCTGATTAAATCAGACCTTAATAACTACGATTATACTAATACTCGCCGCTTGGCTCCTCTGGTGAAAACCTTACTTTTTGAAATTAACCCCAAAATTGCCAGTTTAGTAGAAAAGAAAAATCAATTACATAGACTGCGAAATCTAGCCGCATCTTCCGAAATTTTTCATTCACAAGCTCCATTATATGATCGAGCAATTAATCAAGTCCAGCTAATTATTGATCAGGCCGAAGCTTTGGGACAAGAATGTTTAAGATTTATCCGAGAAACCCTAATCGAAAGGGAATTAGTGCAATCCGATATCGATAGCAATCTCGTTGATTGTACCCTCGATTTTGCCAGTCAATATCAACTAATTCAAGAAAAATATCAACTCTGGAAAGAAGAAGTACAAGCTTATTGTGAATTAAAAGATTCTTCCCTACCTAAAAATTAACTATGACCGTCAGTAATCAGTAATCAGTAATCAGTAATCAGTTATCAGTTATCAGTTATCAGTTACAGGATTTATTAAACCTCTTGCATAATTAATTTGTGAAGGTTCAAAAACGGCAAAAGTAAGGATTAAATTGCATAAAATATGTAAATAGACCATTTAATTGATTATTATTCATTCTTAATTCTACTGACTACTGACTCCTAATCCTAACAACAATTTTTGATTTTTACAAGAGGTCTATTATTATGTCTAATTTAACGGCAATTCGTGAACATATTTTTGCTTGGGGAAAACGCACCTATATCATGGGTGTTTTAAACGTTACTCCCGATAGTTTTAGTGATGGGGGAGAATTTGACAATGTTGAAAATGCCCTGCTACAAGCGATGAAAATGATCGAGGCTGGGGCTGATATAATCGATATCGGTGGTCAATCCAGCCGTCCGGGAGCGCAAGAAATTAGCCTAGAAGCAGAATTATCGCGAGTTATCCCCGTAATCACCGCTATTCGACAACAAAGTTCTATTCCTATCTCTCTCGATACCACTAGGGCGATTGTAGCAGCCCAAGGTATCGCCGCTGGGGCCGATTTGATCAATGATATTTCTGGGGGAACCTTCGATCGCCTGTTATTGCCTACGCTGGCTAAATTGGCCGTTCCCATCATCCTCATGCACCTGCGGGGTAATCCGCAAACTATGCAATCCCTAACACATTATGAAGATTTAGTCAAGGAAATTAAAGAATTTTTACAGGATCGCGTTAAGGAAGCTTTACAGTGGGGTATTGCTAGGGAAAATATTATCATCGATCCGGGGATTGGTTTCGCCAAAACTGGGAGACAAAATCTTGAATTATTGCGAGAATTAGGGCAATTTCGGGATTTAGATTTACCTATTTTAATTGGGTTGTCGAGAAAACGCTTTATCGGCGAGATTACAGGCAAAGATGACCCAAAAGAACGAGTTTTCGGAACGGCGGCGGCCTGTGCTATAGCGATCGCTAAGGGGGCCGATATCCTGCGGGTTCATGATGTGGCCGCGATCGTAGATGTGAGCAAAGTGGTGGACGCAATCGAGCGAAGTTGAAAATTTTTGCTAGTCTTAGAATCATCCACAGTTCGATCGAAATTAGCGATGAATAGCCAACTAACCAGCGATCATTGTATGTTACCCGTGATTCGATCTCCCCGGGATTATCAAGTTTTTCGCATTAGCGCTGGGGATACGAATCGTTTAGCGATCGTCTTCGATTCTACCGTAGCGGGGGATTCCTTGACCGTCTGTGTGGAAATTTTCGATCCCCACGGTCGCACCCCTACCCATCGTCATCATTTTGCCGTAGAAATGTTTTTTATCCTCAAAGGGGAGGGAATGGCTATCTGTGATGGTAAACCGATTCCCCTGGGACCGGGGGATAGTTTATTAGTCCGTCCCACGGGTATTCACGAGATTAGAAATGTGGGGGACGGAAGACTTTATGCACTATGTTTTATGGTTCCCAATGAGGATTTTTCGGAATTAATTCGCAATGGTATCCCAGAGGAGTTAGACGCAGAAGATTTAAAGGTTTTGATGGGAACTATTAAAGGATAATCAAGCAATATCATCCCTTAAATTTTGGCATTTTTTTTCAGGCAAAGGGCGATAAAAAAGGTAAAGGTTCCTCCCAGAAGTCCGAAGATTAGCCAATTTAATCTTGGATAGCCTTTATTGATAGCGATGATTGTAGCAACGGCACCGATGAGACAATGCCAGAAAAAAAGCAACAAGAATAAATCCAAGCTCGGGGAAAGATCACCAATTAGTTTCATATTTTATCAGTAGAGCGATAGAGTTAATTGTTGAGATGGCAAATCTCTAGAATCTTGCCAATGACCGAATCCCTGACCCGATTTTATGTTTATTAACCTCTATAAGTATTTCTCTTATTTTTTTGTCCAAGGCCATTTTGTTCCCATTTCGGTTAAAGCTGAAAAAACTAAATAGAGAATGAGAAGGACAACACAAAAGAGAAACGTCAATAAGTCGTTATTCATCGAGTCATTGCTGATAGCTTAAAGGTCACTAATTCCCTACGATTTATTTGTCCACTACTTAGCAACTGCTGTTTTTTTAGACTGTTAAAACAGGTTTACTTATTGTTGCTGTCGTGCCAAATAGTTAAGCACTGTGTCCAGAGTTAATTCTAAGCGTTCCGAGATTTGTTGTGGGGTTAAACCGAGGTCTTGCAGGAGAGGAATCGTTTTCAATTTTTGCAAGTTTATTCCCTGTTCAATTCCCTGTTCAATTCCCTGTTCAATTCCCTGTTCAATACCATCTCCAAAAGCTTCTTGATAGAAACGAGTTTGTTTGAGGTCTTGTAGTTCCAACATAGCTTCAATTTCCTCTCGACTTTTTTGGGGTAACTTATAAATGAT
>SFAU01000265.1 GCA_007096045.1 Microcystis novacekii Mn_MB_F_20050700_S1
AATCTCTCGATAGGATAACAATGCAAAAGCAATAAACTTTGAGTAACCTTACCAAAAAGAAATTGATTAAATACTTGGCAATAAGGCTTAAACTGCTCTAATTCCAGAATTTCTCTTAAGTTTAGCTCCTTAACTGCGATTCTATCCTGATAGGTAACAATAGACCTCTTGCATAAATCAAAAGTCTTCCGTTAGGTGAGGAGTCAGGAGTCAGTAGTCAGGAGTCAGGAGAATTAAGAATGAACATTAATCAATTAAATGCTCTATTTATGGATTTTATGCAATTTTATGCCCATTTTTTTCATTTTTGCCCTCTCAAAAATTAATTAGGCAAGAACTCTATTTTAAGGTGGCTTCAATTAAATTAGTGTTACTGAAATCACAGTTCCATATTTCATTAGAAGGAAAATCTATTTTAGAGAAATCAAAATATTGAAAGTTTTCATTTAAAAATCGATGGAAGTCTGGAAAAGACAACCTGTGTAATGATTTCTGTTCTTGTTGTTTTTTCCATATATTCCATTTCGTGGAGGTGGAGTTTGCTATTTGATTAAGAATTTCTTCTGTACTCATGATTTATTCTCCCCTAACAATCGATTTTCCTTAGCATTTAACCCCTACAAATAAGCAACTCTATCCTCTATCGGGGAGCATCTCACCTTTGTAACCCCTAAATCAGGTTTTTATGTCAAGCTATTTTGAAAGCCTTGCTAGAAAATAGTTTTAGGGGTAAGTATAATTACTCACTTGCATAAATGAGATGCTCCCCTTTATCGTCTATCTACGCTTCCCACTTTATCACACCGAAGGGGTAATACACTTAATTTCTTGTAGTGGATTGTTTCAGCTAATTTGGTGTATTAGAAAAATGCTATAAATTCTATAATCTAAGTGCGATGCCGAAGGCACTGCGTAGCAGATCGCCATCTTGTAGGGTGCGTTCCCTAATGTGGTTCCTACTGACCCAGCGATCGATTTTGGGGAACGCACCATGCACATTGATTGAAACTGTGGGTTAAAGTGCGATACCGAAGGCACTGCGGAGCAGTACGTCAATCTTGTTGATTGGGTTGACAACGGATATGGTAAGTTCGGAAGAACCGCTAACTCATCCAGTCGCTTAATTCCTTTAATCTTGTTAGCGCGTAACAACTCTCGACGCACCTCATAATCAGCAATTTCTGGAAGAATAACCCTAATACCTGCTTTAATTAGTGTTTGTAGCCAACAATTACAAGCTAGACTTTCAGGCGATCGCTTAGGATTAGTAATTAAACCGATAATTCCCGTATCTAATAAAACTACTCTATTCACCAAGTTACTCCCTTTAATTTAGCCGGAAATAAAGGACGCTCCGATAAGCGATCTTGGTCAAGTGCTTCTATTAAATATTCGCCTGTTTCTTTTTGTTCTTGTTCATCTTCTTCATCAATCCAAGACTGAAGTAAATCAACCAGTTTAGTCTGTTTTTTTTGTTCTAAAATAGCATCTTTAAGTAGCTTGAGGACATAAGCTTCTAAAGAAAGACCTTTCTCTGTCGCTTTTTGGCTGAGATATTGTTCGATTTCTGATGTTAAATTAAGCGTTAGTGTCATAAGTCTTTAATCTGGTAGTAAATATCCTTCGCTGTCATTTCGCCAAATAACTGATCTTTAATTTCTAAATAATTTAGAGGTTGGGATGATGTTTCTCTTAGAAAGAAGGCCGCTTTAGCAATTCCCAATCTTTCTACGAGAGCTTTAACTCCCTCTTTTCTAATTTCCTCAATCTCAGGAATCGTCAAATCTGTTGGAACTTTCATAGTAATTTTTCTCAATTCAAGCGTTGAAAATAATGGCGACAAACTCCACAGGAGTTTTAACAGCAAGACTGCCGCTGTATTTTTTAATCATTCGATCGTCGCAGGTAATAAAGTAGTCTGCTTCTATAGCTTCGGCACAAGCAATATGCAAAGCATCTACTCCTTTAATTCTAGCAGAGGTTTCGATTTGCTGCGATCTTGCTAAGATCTCTTCTGTAATCAGTTGAAAGTGCCTAGCTTGTTGCAGGACTAGCTCGACAAAAGTGCGGCGGTTGCTGTCAGGATTTCGCTGGGTTTCATATACTAGCGCATCAGAAGAGACAATTTCTATTGTTTCATTCTCCACCAGCAGGAAAATTAATTGCATCGAGATTGACTCTAAATAGATTCTGGCTTGAGTCTGATCGTCAAAGATTCGGTTGAGAACACTCCTATCAAGATAGACTTTCAATTTTACTTTAGTCATTCACACTTCTACTATTATAACCCAAAAAAAGCGATCGCACTATATTTTTAAAGTGCGATCGCTCCTAATTCGAGATTTGAATTGTGGCTTGATTTGCCAGTTACTTACTGTATTTTGCGTTTCAATGTTATTTAAGGACGGACTGCTAATAACTGGGATTGTACCATTTCGGGGAGTTCTATCATGAAAAAATGATTTTCGGGATACAAATAATCTTCACCAGATCCATCAATTACTCGCAAACATCCTACCTCTTGTGCTTTAGCATCAGGTAACACTTGATAAAGTTTCCCAATCTCTAAATCTCCGCCTTCTTCAGCGGTAATACAGATAGCAAATTCAATGTTAGATGCTGGTGTTTGCATAAATGTTTAGTCCAAAACTCGTTTAACTTTCATTTTTCGCCGACCAATACCATGGGACTCATACCAGTGTAGTTCAGCTTTGCGGATTTCTCCCTTAGGAAATTGAACCAATCCGACTCCTTTTAGCTTCCGCCATCGACGACCCCCAAACTGGGCTTTTAGCCTTCTGAGTTCACGAATAGAGAGGTTGACGGCGATAATCTCTATTTCGGTTAGTTCTCCAATCAACTTAAAGCCATTACCGATATCGTCATTCTAACAAAGATTAATAAAAATGTGGAATGCCCAAAAAAAGCGATCGCACTTTCAAAATATAGTGCGATCGCCCCTAATTCGAGATTTGAATTATTGCTTCTGCTCTCCTATAAATACTCAATCCAACCTCGCATTTCGTCAGGACTCAGCACTTCGTAAATCAAGACTAAACTACGAATGATTTCCCGCAGCGAACGAGTATTCTTTTTGCAAAAAGCAACCCCCCAATGAGCCGCATTTTGACTAGCCAGCCTCAGAAAATCCGTGTCATGGGTGACAATTACTCGTCCCTGCTGACAAGCAAACGCTAACTGAACCTCATCCGGTTGTCCAAGTAGTCCCATCTCACGAGTCACCGTCACATCAATCCCCTGACGGCGCAAAGCCAAAGCCACGTCTGGGTCAACATTTTCATCTAAGTGAAAACGAAGGCGCTCACTCACCACGTAACTCCTTCAGCTTTGCTTGCAACCGAGAAGGATAATTGCTTTGCAACGAGTCAGCAAATGCTTCATCCTCTCGCATACTTTGCTGGATTTCATCTTGATGGTCATAGTAGTATGCCATCGCTGCATAAACTGAGGCTAAAGGGAGGTGATATTTCCCAGCAATCAAATCTAGAGACTGTCCCATCCGTAGATATAAAGTGGCAATATCAGCAACCGTCATGCGAGTACCTGCAATACGAGGTTTTCCGCCTCTAATCCCTGGTGTAATGTCAATATACTGATTCAGAGTAATTTCCATTGATAACTATGAGATGACGTACAAAGTCTAAATCAATTCCACAAGCTACTTTCAGATTCTAACACAAAGGAAAGTGTAAATCCTCAAAAAAAGCGATCGCACTCTATAAATGTAGCGCGATCGCTGCAAATTTAAGGCTAGATTTGCCAGTTTTTTATTTTAATTTGCGCTTCAAGGCTGAACCCGTACCAAGAACACCAATGGCGAGTAAACCTAAGACTGAAGCAGGTTCAGGAGTAGGCTGAATATCACTACCCGAAGGAACGCCACCAAGAGTAGTGACAATCTTCGCTGTACTTTGATTGGGATCGACTATCCAAGACAGTACACTGACGATATCTGCCGGTCCATAAACAGTAGCTCCTCCCAGACGCGGATCGGAGAAAGAACCTAGATTTTGAATTACCCCTGTTGGAGAAACAGCTTGAGTGCCCGCTGTAATTGCAGGTCTCATGTTATCGAATCGGTTAGCTGCCCAACCGGCAAACGTGGCATTGGACAAGCCCTGAGCTGCATTCAAAGCCCCTGAGTGACTGGTCCCATAAAATCGGGGATTGTCGAAGGTATAAAGTTGAAGGTTTCCGCCAGCAGCACTACCTGTCGAATAGAAAATGTCGTCATTAACGGCCTCCATATCTTCATCCAGGTACTGATAGAATTTGAGGTCGCCCAGCGTCCCAGTCGCTGCCGTAAAGGTGAAGGTGTTTTGATAGATGGTACTTCCAGGAGCGATGGAACTGACAACATTCCAGTTAATGGTATTGCCTCCCGAACCCAGGAAAGAACCGCTACTGGTCACTTGATTGGTTCCAGATAGCACAGGAGTTCCCGTATTTAAACGGAATCCACCCGAACCAACATTAGCATAGCTGAAATAGTCGTACAACACATTTTCGGTAACGATTGCAGGAGGGTTGGTGGCGTTAGCAGTGAGATTGGCAGTTCGAGATTCACCACCACTAAGGACATCTACTGACCAACTGCCTACCGTTCCGGTTGGAATGCCATTGTTGATGGTAACTTGGGCGGAAGCAGAGCTACATATAGCTCCTAAAACAACAAATGTAGCTCCAGCCGCAGCCATTGAAAATTTTTTAAGCACAGTCGAAGTCTTCATACTCAGAAACTTTCCTCAAAACAAATAAACAAACAAATGTTCTGACTGCCCTTTAAAGGAGAAAATCTCGAATTAAGCGACATTGGCAAGGGAGAAAGATGGGTTTTTTCAAAATTGCCAATCACTAAATTTTAAGCTAGTTCCTCAATGACAATACAGAGCCATGACGCAACTCTACCCCCCCCCCGATTTTGTCAAGCCTAAACCAACAGAAATTTAGCAAAAATTTACATTGTTTAATTTGGGAAGTTGTGGGCAACTTTGTATATTTTTTAGTAATTTTGTCCAATTTTAATAAGAGATTTGTCCAACTTCAACAATAGATTTGTTCAATTTGAACAATAAGCAATTTAAATACACAACAGCTTACCTCGATCGCCCGTGCATCCCCACACATCGGGAAGCGAAGTTTTACAATAACAGCAGGGACTTGTACCAAAGAGCCTAAAGGCTGATTGCCACCTAATGCCACAGAGCCAACCAACCGACGACCTCAACAAACTACTGGAAATCCTACCAGCACCGATTCGCGCCAAAATCGAGGAACACCCGCAGCGAGACAGCCTGATTGAAGTCGTGAATTACGAGGTCAGGCATAAGTTAAGTTACTTTTTTAACTCCAATAAATTCTAACTAGCAAAGTCAAATACTGGTGTTTCAATTATCCGTTTTGGTCGCTTACTTTCCCAGATAATTTCCTGCAAGCGTTCGACAGTTTCTGGTGCAAAAAAACGCTCTCCTGTTTCTACACAGACTCTGGCGGGGACATTTTCTATAATAAAAAAATTGCCATTGATTTCAAGGGTATAGGTAACTTCTTGTTCAATTAAGGTTTCTTGTCTAGAATTAGTTGACATCTGGTATTCTCCTTGATTTAAAATTAATCCATAAATTTGGATCGGGTTCATATAGGGTAATAATTTTGAGCAAAGGGCGAGAGGGATAGCTACAATGAATGTGTAAGGCTCTATTAATTAGAGTAAATCCCAAAAGTAAACAGCTTGCACCATACTTATCAGCCGGATAATCTTCAATAATTTCGCTTTGTTCCATCGCCTCCCGTAATTCTTGAACACTGATCTGACGCAGGATACTTTGATTGACAGCGTGTTGAGAAAATTCAAATTGGTTTTGTCTAACTTTTTGACGAATTTCCTCAATCATTTTAATCTAATTTAAATTATTGAGCCTTGAGATTCAGAAAAGATTCGGTTGAGAACACTTGTATCAAGATAGACTTTCAATTTTACTTAATTTATTCACACTTCTATCATTATAACAAAAAAGCGATCGCACTCTATAAATATAGCGCGATCACACTAACATTATTCTTCAGTCTTATATCTGCGAATAGCACTGTTCATCAGGTTAATCTGCTCTGCGTGAAATGAAGGGGGCATGGCACCATGAGTCGTGTAGTCTAATCCATCGTGCATGACATCTGTTGGCAATGCAGAGTGATCTAAACCTAAGGTATGACCAATCTCATGAGCAATCGTGTTGGCAATCAAGTTAGATAGACTACTAATACTAAGATTCCCTCTACAAGAAGCATAAAAAACTTGATCGATTCTGATAATTGCATGACCAGTAACTTGGCCTAATGAGAAGCTAGCTACTCCTAGATAATCTACTGGCTGACTGTCAGCAAATACATAAACATGAGTAAATTTATCTTGCCATTCCTGACTGTCAGGTGGTTCTGTGGTAAGAAAAACCTGAACACCTCTGAATGCACCGTACAGTCTGGAAAAAGCTTCCATAAAAATTGCACTCATGGTTTCTTGATATTCGGGTAAGACTTCCATATTTGAAATATCTATCCAAATACAATGGCGACTTTTTTCTGTAAAATTTCGCAAGGTAAAACCGCACTTAGGACAAAATTCCCATTCTGCTTGAATGCGTGATCTACAAGATTGACACCTGAGTTTAATTGGTCTAGTGAGATCTATACGCTGAGATAGAGATTGTTTTAGCTTGCGGTTGTATTTAGTTAAGTCCAGTCGCTCAAATAAAGATGACATAGCTTTGCTTTACTAAGCATAAGAACCGACAATTTCTACTAATCCGTTGACACTAACTCCATTTCCAATTGCAGCTAACTTCCACTCGTCGTTATGTTGGTATAACTCTGCCATAATCATTCCCGTAGCACCTTTGTATTCATTTCCTGATAGATTGTAGCGAGCAAGCTCTTTGTTGTTAGACATATCGACTAATCGTACAAATGCGTTTTTTACCTGGAAAAAGTCTTGTTTTCTTGCTATACAGTCATAAATATTGACTGTAAAAACCAGTTTGGTAATTCGTGATGGCACTAAAGAAAGATCAACAATGATTTGCTCATCATCTCTCTCTCCTGCTCCCGTCAAGTTATCTCCCAAGTGAGTGATTGCTCCTGATCGATGCTTGAGATTGCCAAAATAAACTATATCGTCCTTGTCTCCAACTTTTCCGTTACTGCCCAAGCAGATTACCGAGGAATCTAGGTCGTAGTTCGGTCTGTCACTAAATGCGCGGAACAAACCACCCCCAGTTTGTTCTACTACATCCCATCCTAGTCCACAAATAATTTTTTTCAGACCAGGTGCCTCTTTTGTCAGGGAAATGCGTTGCCCTTTCTGTAAATTGATAGCCATAATTTGAACTTTCCTTAGCTATAACGATCTAGCAATGCTTGCAGCCCTCCTTGATAGCCAGACCCCACCGCGTTGAGCGACCATTGCCCATCTTTGCGATATAGTTCTGCCATGATTAGGGCGGTTTCAATAGAATAGTCTTCTACTAAGTCGTAGCGTACAGCCTCTTGTTTGTTCTGAGCATTGACGATACGCACAAAAGCGTTTTGTACTTGTCCAAAGTTCTGGCGACGTTGCTGTGCCTCGTGAATCGTTACCGTAATAACAATCTTCTTGACTTCTTCTGGTACTTTCTTGAGGTCAATTTTAATAACTTCATCATCTCCTCCCCCAAGTCCTGTTAAGCTATCCGCAGTATGTTGGACTGATTTGTTTTGGTCAGGGCTGACAAGATTGTTGTAGAAGATGAAGTGTTGATCTGAGATTAGCTTTTCATTAGCTCCCAACAAAAACACCGACGAATCTAGATCGAAGTCAAATCCAGTGTCAGTGGCATTGACATCCCATCCCAATCCTACAAATACTTCTGATAATCCAGGAGAAACTTTTTCTAGCGATACTCGTTGTCCTTTTGTCAATGAAACTGCCATAAAATACTCTCCCGGGCAATCGAATATTAAATGAACTGTACAGTTAAGTTCGAGGGTTTTTTCCTAATTTGTCAAGACCTCGGTGGTCACAAAACGAATCAGAATAAAGTTTACTTTACCCCCCCCCCCCGATTTTGTCAAGCCTAAACCAACACAAATTTACAAAAATTTACAATTACTGCTGCCCTTGAGAATAGGGCAGTAAAAAAATCTTGGGTGCATCTCAATTTGGTCGAAATATCTATATTACAGGGCGCACGCAGTTCGATAAACTCACTGACCACAGTGCGCCCCTACTATTGGCGCAATAATATTATTGTAGGGGGGAATTGCATTCGCCCTCTTTGATCTCCCCTTAATCTAAGGGGGGTATCTGACAATTTTTAACCCCTACCTAATTAGGGTCTGCTGAAAAAGTTTTTCCTGGGGGTAGGAGTCAGGAGTCAGGAGTCAGGAGTCAGGAGTTTCAGGCTTTGTTGCCCTTGTTTTTTGTACCAAGCGATGTACTACAAGAAGGATAATGCAAGGTTTTTGAAAGTCCCAATCCTATTTTCTTGCACTAACATCGGACTTTAACAGGTCAAAAGCTTTATTTTAAAAGGGTTTTACCATTATTCAGCAAGCCCTAATTAACAGCTAATCCCTAATCTCTCAATAACAGATATTCGCGAATCTCAAAAAAGTTATCCCAAGGAATATAGGGTTGATTTTCCGCTTGCAGATAATCGATTAAACGATCCCTAGCAAAAACTAGATCGGCCTTTCTAGCCATGGTAATATCGGTAACGGAATCACCAATCGCAATAGTTTCTACTCCTGAATATTTGGACATAATCAAAGCTTTAGCCACTAATTCCGTCTCATTTTCCCAATCGGAATGAACTTGCAGATATTCCCCTTGCGTATGAAGATTGACCCCATAAATTGCCGTTACCTTGTCTAATAGTCCCTCCCGTTTTAAGACCGTTTCAATCATGCCTTGGATACCACCGGAGATAATAATAAAAGGGATGGATTGCTCCTGTAAAAAAGCGAGGAATTCGGCTAATCCGGGACGAATTGGCTTGCTTTCGGCATAGGCGAGAATATCGGCGTACTTTTGGCTCGGTATCGACTCTAACAGTTGACGGACACCCCGGCGCAGACTGAGAGTACGGGCGTACATTTGGGGCATAATCTGAGCCGATAAATCGGGGGCGAATTCTTTGAGCATACCCGCAAAGGTTTCCACGGCGGTGATAGTGCCATCAAAGTCACAGAAAACAATTTTACTCATGGGGTGACAAAATATCTGAAATTGGATATAATCGAAGGTTATGATTAATTTTACAGAGATTATCTGATTCTAGAGCTTCAACCCCGATGAAATCCTATCTCGCCGCCGCTATTCAAATGACCAGTCAGCCGGATTTAGAGAAAAATCTCGCTGCCGCTGAAGAATTGATCGAACTTGCCGTGGGTAAAGGGGCGGAATTAATCGGTTTACCAGAAAATTTCGCCTTTATGGGGGCAGAAACCGATAAAATCGCCCAGGCTGAGACTATTGCTCTCAAAGCCGATAAATTCCTCCGCACCATGGCTCAACGGTTTCAAGTGACCATTTTAGGGGGCGGTTTTCCCGTGCCGGTGACGGGTATTGCCGATAAGGCTTATAATACGGCTATTTTAGTCGATGGCAACGGTGCGGAATTAGCCCGTTATCAAAAAGTCCATCTCTTTGATGTCAATGTCCCGGATGGTAACACCTATCAGGAATCGAGTACAGTCATGGCAGGAATCGATTTACCGCCGATTTATGGCTCCGATAGCTTGGGCAAAATTGGCCTCTCGATTTGCTATGATGTGCGTTTTCCTGAACTCTATCGCTATTTATCGCGGCAAGGAGCCGATGTTTTATTTGTACCCGCGGCGTTTACAGCTTTTACTGGCAAAGATCATTGGAAAGTTTTGTTACAAGCGCGAGCAATTGAGAATACTTGTTATATAATAGCCCCTGCTCAAACGGGCAATAATTACGAGCGCCGTTACACCCACGGTCACGCTATGATTATCGATCCTTGGGGTGTGGTTTTAGCCGATGCGGGGGAAGAAGCGGGAGTGGCAATTGCTGAAATTAATCCCCAACGTCTGCAACAAGTGCGACGACAAATGCCTTCCCTGCAACATCGTGTTTTTGTTTAAAATTCGCTCAGAAAATTAGTTCCCAGGGACGGGTATCAATAGGGAACAGAGCCTCACTTCTGTGTTCTTCAACCACTTAAGTAGGTGGGTGGAATTAAATATAAGATGAACGTAGGTTGGGTTGAAGCATGAAACCCAACCCCCGCATGGGTTACGAAGTGCGCTAACCCATCCTACAAATAATTGTGCCTCCCTAATCCATTTTTAATTTAATTATAACCAACCACTTATAATAACTTTTTAGCAAAATCGATCGCCTCCTGAAAAACTGTAACTTTGCCTTCAATTTGGGCAATTTGTACCTCGGTTAATAACTTACCAATAATCGGACTAGGTTTCAGATGTAAATGGTTAATTAAATCATCGCCTTTTAATAAAGGTCGGGGATGGGCAATAATATTATCAGGATCAAGATAGGAACTAAGCAGAGAAGCGACAATATTTTTGTTAATCCCCATCGATAAAGCAAAAAGAGCAAAGATAGGAAATACTTTTCCCGTATTTAGATAAATAAAATACTGTTCCCGCAAACTTAAATTATCTGCTTCCTTGAGAGGAGGTAAAGACTTAATTACCGTCATTACCGTGCGAATTTCCCCACGGGAATACTTAAGATCGATTAATTCTTTTTCCGCTTCTGCCAAAATATCCGATACCAATAGGGCTAATTTTGTCAACTGTAACTGAGAAGGGGAAAAGATAAATTTTTCCGGTGACAAAGATTCTAAAAATCCCGCTGCCGCTTCCACCCCCATAACTCGCTCCATTTTTGCGGGGGTAATCCGACGCAACCAGGGGGATAATAAGCCATCTTCCCAGGCACTTTTTAGCCATTTATTACCACGGGAATTGAGCAAAAGGTAATTTAACTCGGATTGTACCCTTTCGGCGGCTACACGGCGCAATAAAGGGGCAAGAGAACGAATAGTTACACGGGTATGGGGTTCGATCTCAAAGTCCAATTGAGCCGCTTGTCGATAGGCTCTTAATAATCTTAGGGGATCATCTTGGAGATTTTCGCGGGAAATCATCCGCAGGGATTGGCAGCCTAAATCTTTTAATCCCCCTAAAGGATCGAAAATTTCTTGGGTTTGGAGATTATAAGCGAGAGCATTAACGGTGAAATCCCGTCTTTTTAGGTCTATTTCTAGAGATTCTCCCTCCTGTTGTGCGAAATCAAGAGTCCCCTGCGGAAAAACGACGCGAGCAATTTGACGAACGGCATCTAAAACCACAAAACCGGCCTTATACTGATGGGCAATAGTTTGAGCAATTTCGATCGCTTTTTCAGGAACGACAAAATCTAGGTCAATATAGTCTTTCTGACGGTTTAATAAAGCGTCTCGCACAGCACCACCGACTAAATAAGCATTTTCTGGCAATTCTTGCTGATTAATCGCAAAAACTTCTTTAACTAAACTATCTAGGTTTTTTTGACAAGACATCGAGAAGATAAATTTACAAAAATATAATTTTGACCGGCCCCATTTGGGGAGAGACTGAGCTAGATTAACGGAAAAGACCTATAGAGTTAAACCTATGTGTATTTGTATTAACTGCTATTTTGTTGATCGCTGTCTCACCTATCATGCCGTAGAAACGCAACATCAGGAACGTCATCTCACCGAGACACCGGACTTTGAAGCGAAGAACCCTTCTATTAACGTTAACATTCGCACCAAGGAAGATTATATCGAAATGGAGTGGGATGTGGTGGGTTGTGACAGCTTTTTACGGGAAACTGGTAAATGGTCTAGTTTGCGTCCGGGTGAACCAATTCCCACCTAAAATACCTGAACTTCCCCCATACATATATACTACAAGAGCCGAAAACCCTTATCCAGCAATAGATAGACCCGTTAACTTTTCTTGATGTCCCCGTGCAATAGTGGTCATGTATATAGAAAAAGTTCCTAACCGTTGTGTCTGGAGTGGTTTTTATCAATGAGCATTGCTTAAAAGCAAATAATTCATAATTGAAGAGCGAGGTATTTATGGGTAAAGAAGAAGAACTACTTGAACAATGGCGAGAATTGACACCGGAAAAGCAACAAAAAGTTTGGCAATTTGTTCAAATACTTAAATCTGAGTCACAAACAACACCAGAAGCTAAATTTATTCCCCAAACACCATTAAGCAAAAAGTTATGGGAAATCCGACAGCGGGCAATTTTGGCTGGATTGCAACTGCTCAATGAAGACGAAATAGAACAAGAACTTGCTGCACGTCGAGGAGGATGCAGTGAGTCATAAGAAAGCCTACATAGACTCTGGCGTACTCATTACTGCTTTCCAAGGCATCCAATCAGCCAGTATCAAAGCCTATCAAATTCTCAACGATGAAAATCGGGAGTTTGCCTCAAGTCGATTTGTTCAGTAGACCTCTTGCAAAAGTCTTAAGTCGATCCTTGTACAGTAACATTTTTGAAGATTATCAACTACTAATAAATAATTAACTGAAAGTCCCTCCCATTATTGTTTCTATCGTTTGTTTTCTAAAGCAACTTTTAACAAGCAACAAGAAGAAATAGAATTTTACGAAACATTTTTTCTGGCTGTTAATTACTGGGCAACTGACTTAGAAAAAATTATACAGAATGCTCATGAAATTGCTGGCACTTACGGTTTAGCGACGATGGATGCACTTCATGTTGCTGCTGCGCTGCAAATTCAAGCTGATGAACTAATCACCACCGAAAAGCCAACCAAACCAATGCACCGAGTCAGGGAAATTCAGATTGTTTCAAAGTAGTACTCAGTCTCAACTTAGTTGGGGTTTAACAACCTTTCTAGATTTTGTTCACAGTTCTCTTTATGTGAGAAAATATGGCTCTTCGGTTTGTGTTATGCAATGGACGGAGGTTATAATACCATTTTTCTTTATTCTTGGCAGGTATCTTACCCCCCCTTGCCCCTAACCCCCCGATGTCGGGGGGCAGGGGGGTGGGGGGTTGGGGGGGTGGGGGGTTAGGGCGATTAACCATCTCTGCCATTACTTATGAAAAATGGTATAAGAGATGGAACCCTTATAGAGAAAGGCATTTAGCGATTTTTGTCAATTATTTTTGATCTAGAGCGAACTAATCAATTAAGTCTCTTGCCAGATAAGGATTTAGTCTATTTATGCCCCCCTATCGAACCATAACAAGTCCCGAAGAGCCGAAAATTTCCCCTTTTTGTTTAACTTGAGCGAGTTCTCCAAAAACAGTAAAATCGATACTTGTGAGACGTTCTTTGACTCTTAATTGAGGAGATTTAAAATCATTCTCCGAAAAACAGCGATCGCCCTTCTTAACCTCAGCTAAAAACGCGATCGCCTTCTCCTATCTACACAGTAAAACAGCGATCGCCCCTGATTAAGCAATCGCAAATTCTGTTAATTCACGACTTGCAGGATCATGAAATGCTAAAACAATATCTTCTTTGGGAATCCCTGCTTCTAATAATTGAGAGGTGATTCCTATTTCTGTCCAATCTTGTTCAATATAAACTCTTTCATTTTTAATACGAATATGAATCTGAATATTGTTGATTTTCTTTTTGTTTATCCAACCAATAGACATCCATAGATAATGATCATGATTTTCATCAAAAATCAAACAGGTTTCTAGTTTTTTTTTGGATGAGCTATTCGCAATTTTGTCTAGCTTTGTTAAGGTATTTTGAATAATTTGGCGATAGTTAGTTAGTTTATCCATTGGACAATTTCCTCTTTTTCGATGTTGACAACTAATAAATCTAATTGGTGTCTTTTAATAACGGCTTGAATAGATTTTCGTTGGAAAAAAGTCTCATAAATTTCATCTTTGATAGCCAGATAGATTTCTTGGTATTCATCTTGCCCTAATTGAATAAGATCACGATAAAAAATATATTGTCCCAAAGCCATTTCAAAGTCTTTGAGCATTGAAGGGCCAAGAAAGCTTTTAATTTCAATGATAATTTTACGTTGTCTTTGTTCTTCGGAAATATATTTCTCGATCGCCAGGTCTGGATACAATTCAGCGTCTTCATATTCAATAGGATAAGGATCAGCCGTAATTGTCCAGCCGTCTTTAATTAAGGCATTTTTAACGGCTTCGTGATAGAGGTCTTTTGCTGGCATTTGCCTCCTTCTATTTTGATCACTGGATTTATTATAAGCGATCGCCTCTTCCAAATTTTTATTAAAAACGCGATCGCCTATCGGTAGATGTGCTTTCGATGTCCAATATCTAAAATAATCACCTTTTTTGCGGAATCATCTATCCCGGAAATAATGCGATAAACTCCAATCCGAATCCGCCAGCCTTCTCGTCCTGTCAGTTTGAGACACCCTGCTGGTCTTGGATTGTCAGCTAATGCTCTAATCCCGTCTCGAACTTTCTGATAACTATCTTGGGGAAGATTAGCTAAAGCCTTAGAAGCTTGTTTTTTAATCGCAATAGTGTAATTCATTGACGACTATTTTCAATTTCGGCGATCGCCTCTTCAAAAGGAATTTCTTCCTCTTCCGAAATAGCTAAATCATAGGCTCTAATAGCATTCAATTCTTCAGAATCTTCTAGGAGTTTTCGATATTCCTCTATATCTAAAAGAATACCGATTTGATTGCCCTGTTCATCAGTAATATACTTTTGCTTTAATGGCATTGATAATTACCTTGTTTGTTAATTTTATCCCCTATTATAGCTCAAATTTCTCCTTCATCCTCAACTCAACAGCGATCGCCCTTATCAAACACAATAAAATGCGATCGCTCCAATTAAAGTTAAGATGAGAAACTATACCTCAACTTATCCTAAGAATTAAAGATTAAAAAGTATTTCCTATTCTACAAACTAATGGTATTAATTTAGCTAGAGTTGAGGGTTTTACTTTAGAAAATTGCAATGCTATAATAATGCCTAAATACCAATATTCGGAATAATTAATTATGCCATCTTTAGACTTCTTAATTAAAGAATTGAATAATAATGGTAGCGAAGTAATAGATATAATTAAAATTTATTCCCCAAACACCATTAAGCAAAAAGTTATGGGAAATCCGACAGCGAGCAATCGCAGCTGGATTGCAACTGCTCAATGAAGAGGAAATAGAACAAGAACTTGCTGCACGTCGAGGAGGATGCAGTGAGTCATGAAATTGCTGGCACTTACGGTTTAGCGGCGATGGATGCACTTCATGTTGCTGCTGCGCTGCAAATTCAAGCTGATGAACTAATCACCACCGAAAAGCCAACCAAACCAATGCACCGAGTCAGGGAAATTCAGATTGTTTCAAAGTAGAGAGTAAGGGGACCAGGGACCGATGACGGTTTCTCCTCGCTTCTCTTTCTCTGCTAATTCCAGGTTTAAGGTTAATAGTTTCTCTAAAATATCTTCATCAGCTTGGAAGTGATAGGCTTCCATTACTAGCTTATCTAATTTCTGATGGAGTTGATACAGTTGGCTACTGGGTTCGTTAAAGAATTGGTTATATAGTTTGGTGATTCCCCATTGTTTTTTTTCCATCTGTTGACTGCGATATTCGTGTAATTCCCCGGCGGTTTGACGGATTTTTTCGACAAGTTCCTGTGAAGGTTTCTGGGGAAAGGGGAAGGTTTCAAAACAGGTTGTATTAGTGTAGCGAGTATCGCCTTTTAAAGTTGAACTTTGAGCTTTTACCCAGAGGCGATGTATTTTTGAGTTGAGAATTCCTAGAATGTAGAAATCATCGGAGGCTATTACCATATTTGCTTCACAGGGAAGTATGGACACATCAACTGGAGAAAAAACAATATATTTAGCGATTTTGGGAATGGCAAAATAGCAAGATAGGACTGCTAAAGCTTTTCTCATTCCTGGTCTTGTTTCACCATATCTCCACCAATTTAATCGCCGTGTATTGCGCTTATTATTATCCCTTTCTGGTTTAACTTTTTCTTTTACTCTTGTAAAAGGTAAGATATATTCAGCAGCTTCTTCAAGAGCCATATTATTAAAATCAATAACCCAACTCTTTTGTTCAAAAAGGTTAATTAAATTTTTTCCATCTAACATAGGTTTGAGAACTTGTTGATTTTTAGTATCTAACTCAATCCATTTATTAGCTTCTTCTTCCGTTATGACAAATCCTTTTCCTGCTAATTGACAAGCTTCAAAAGAATAATGATTGTTAACTTTTATTTTTTCGGCATTATCCACTGATATTTGAGCTTTCAATGCAGTAGATAATAAATTAACTGACAAATTATCTAGAAATAATTCTTTCGGTCTTTCTTTACTCCAATTAACAATACTGACATGAACATTAGCTTCACCAGACCAAGGCTGAGTTGAAATCGCTTCATGTATAAATCCACCTTGCTTAACCACATAATCTAAGCTTGCTTTTCTCCCAGAAACTTGTGATATTGAATTAGTACCAACTAAACCGGCTCTTCCTAATTCCCCAAGATTTTCCGCAGCTTTTCTAAACCAAAAAGCACAAAAATCAGGTTGTCCTTGAACATCAGGAAATTTTTGATAAATTCTTTCTGCATACTCATCTCCTAGTTCTGTCCTTAACTTTTTCCCTCCTAAAAATGGAGGATTACCGATAATTGCGTCTGCTTTTTGCCAATCCGTAAACAAAGCATCAGCACAGATAATATTACCATCCAAAGTATCCAAAGGTAAAGAAGCTTCCGTCAAATTAAACCTATCAATCGCCACCTTCCGGGCAATCATTAAAGTCACCCGCGCTAATTCTACAGCAAAAGGATTAATATCCATACCATAAAACTGTTTAGGCGTAACAAAACTAATCTGTAACTGCTCACTAGCAGAAGGACGACGTTCAGCAATCTTTTCAATTAATAACTGTTCAATGCGCTTTAATTCTTGATAGGCGACATAGAGAAAATTACCCGAACCGCAAGCAGGATCAAGTACCTTATACTGCTGTAATTCTAACTGAAGTGTATTTAACTCGCCAATCGTACCAGCTTGCTCAATTCTCTCCTCCCAGTAACGGCTAATAGTTGGGCGAACAATTTTCATAATATCCGCTTCTGAGGTAAAGTGCATCCCGTAAGTATGACGTTCTTCAGCATTAGCTGTCCCCTCAAAAATATTACCAAAAATTGCCGGACGGATCTTACTCCAATCCTGACGTGCCGCCACATCCAGAAACTCTAATTCCTTCTGATTTAATTCAATTGGATGGATTATACTAAACAGTCCCCCATTAAAATAATCCACTCCCTGATATTTACCAGCGGGGGGAATTCCGGGTTGGTTCATCTGTTGAAACAATCCTCCCAAGACATCATAAGAATTGCCACCATTTAGACATTCTTGTACACAAGAAATAAATAAATCTCTTGGTAACAATCCTCGATCCTCCGCAAACATTGCCAAGACACACTGTAAAATAAATCGCTGCGCCGTCAACTCATCAAAACCGCTTTTATGACCGCGTTTTTTTAACAGTTGAAACAACTCACCCATGCGCCGCGCTGCCGTTTCTGTAATCTCGACTTGATTATTCTGAAAGATAGGGGTGCGATTCCCTACTTCCATAAAATTGAAGGCACTAACCCGATTTTTCAAATCGTTGAGATTTACTCGATCTACTGGTTCATCTATTTGAAGATCAAAATCAAAAATCCAGAACTGATCAAAATTACATAATAAGACATAGCGAGGGCGATTAGGAACCAATCGACTCCAGTATTCAAAAGCTTGGGGATAGTGTTTACTTAAATCTTCTCCTCGCTTTTTCATTTCAATTAAAACACGAGGTTTCCAAACTAAATCAGCAAATCCGGTTTTACCTTTCTTGCTACCTTTAGTAATCGCCTCCTCATAGGTTGCACCCGCTTCTAACGCACCTTTATGACCAAAAGCTCGAAAGAAACGGTCTAGGAAAATTTGGGCTTCTTTCCTTTCTTTGCCAGTAATGTGCTGTTGACAAAAATCAATAAATTCTTGTAAGCTTTCAAGAGTAGTAGTCATACTAAATCCGTTTTTAATCCTGTGATTAACTGCCGATCTAACTTTAAAAACCCAGTTATGGATTGTTTCCCCCCTATCCCCTATCCCCTATCCCCTATCCCCCATCCCTTCTCTCCTATACTTTTTAAACAGGATTTAGTATCATAATTCCCCCTCCTATCTCCCCATCTCCCTTGTCCCCTCTCCCTTCTCCTGTCTCCTGTCTCCTGTCTCCTGTCTCCTCAACTTAACGGGTTACTCCATCCACCACCGGACGGACATCGCTACCCTCAAAATAGCCGGGGTTGCCTGTCCAGTTAAAATCAGAGACACGGATGTTGAGTATTCCCAACTGCAGCACCGGGTTATAGCGCAAAATTAAACTATAGGTGCGACGACTCCATTCGAGAAAATATTCTGTACTGATTTCCTTCGCTTGATCGATACTATAAATACTCTGGAAACCCACACGAATCGGACCATATACCTGTTGAGTTATACCATAGGACATTGTTTGTTGATCAACAAAGCGATCGAAGAAAAAGGGTGATTGTCCGTTAACTAAACCCTGACTAAAACTGATATTAAACCCGGTATAGTCGAAAAAATCGCGGGAAAAACGCCCAAACTGTCCCAATAATCCCACGGTTCCCGTGACGGAATTTTGCGTCTCCCCATTAGTGTAATAACTGCTGACACCGGTGACACCAGTGACAAGAGCAATATAGGGTTGAACGGGAACGGGAGAAAATCTTAAACCTTGGTCGGGAGTCGGTGGTAAAGTAAGGGCAGACCAGAGTAAAAAACTGCGATTGAGGGAGACAGCACCCTGAAAACGACTTAAATTAGTGACATTATCCGTTGCATTGGCTGCTAAGAGATTACTGCGATCGGTGGGTGCGTTGATATTCTGAACAGAAGCTTGATAACTGAGTCTAATATCCGTATTGGGGACGACAATCACCGGTGAGGTCAAAATTGCCCCAAAACTGCTATTAACCGTCTGAAACCCCAAAGAACCGTTAAAGAGACGCTCGCGATAATTGTACTCCACATTGAGCAGATAGGGGTCCTGCAACTGTCCGATCGTCTGTTGAAAGCGAATCTTAGAACGAACACTATTTTCGATCTGTTCCAAATCTAAATTAGAAAAAGAAGCTGTTGCTTGCAAAAACGAGCGCTCACCGAAATTAGTGGCAAAATTCCCCAATAAACCAAAAGCTTTCGGACTAAGGGCCGAAACTTCACCACCTCCGGGGTTAGCTGAGGGAAAAGCATCGGGATTAAGGACTTTCTGAATTAAATATTGCGGTGTCAACTCAAAAAGAGTCTTCGGTGTCTCCACTAAAGTTAGGGGACTTTCTACGAAAAATCCGCCCCGATCCTCCCCATCATAGCCCGGAGCAATTAAAAAAGGACGACGACGACGGCGATCGAAGGTAAGACTATTAATAAAAGTGGGTGCCACTACCCGTTGATCGAAAACCAACTGGGAATTACTCATCCGCAACTCATCGGTAAAGGGTCCGGTACTGCGAAAAGTGGCGGAATTGGCCCGAACTTCCAACTCAGGGGGGGAAAAAGGGTCATTCGTCAAACGCACATTAGTGGCATTCCACACCTTACCATCAAAATTCAAGCGCTCGGCCTGAAAACGGACACGATTAATCGTTCCTCCCGATGGACTACTAATATTCTGTCGATCGCGCCGACTGGGATCCTGTCCCCCGACGACAAATTGAAAACCCTCTCCCGTAGTGATTCTCTGCAAGGGTTGATTTAATGCCAAACGATCGGTTAGGGTTCCAAAAGAACTGCTGGCCCCCGCACCCACATCCGTGGGCAGCGTTTGTCCTAAATCCCTAGCGGTGCTGGGTTGAAAAATCTCTCCATTAGCATTAAATACCACACCGCTATCCTGGACGAAATAATATTCAAAGCGATCGCCGCGCAGGATTTGATCTCCCCGGGTTAGGATCACCTGGCCCTCCGCTACCGCTAACTTTTCGGGAAGATTAATCTGTAAGCGATCGGCTGTTAGTACACTTTGGGCAAAACGCAGGGTGACATTACCTCTAGCGGTGATAATCTGCCGATTTTGGTCAAATTCCTGCTCATCAGCCACTAATTCTAGGGGTCTTTCCCCTTCTGGATTAACTGCAGCGACCTGAGCTAGGCTGTTATTGAGGGAAATCAAGTATTCTTGGCTGGTTTTTTCGCCTTTTTTCCGCACTAATAGCCGAGTTGAGCCATTTTTCTGGTTAAGAGCTTTTTGATTTAATCCTGAAACTATCTCGGTTTCGGGATGAATGGTGACATCAACGGATGGGGGGGATGGAGAATTCTGGACAGACAGGGGTTTTCCTAAAGCTGCCGCATCACCTGTACTGCTAGGTAAAGGTTCTAAGGGAATACCCTGATCGGGAACCAGTGGTTTTACCTCGACGGTTTCCGGGGGTGGAGTGACGGTGAGGGGAATAGAAACGCTCTCTTCCGAAGGCTTTTTTGCTTCTAGAGGTGCTGGGGTGACAGGGAGGGGAATTACTGACGCGGGACTATTTTCAGAAACTTGGCGCTCCTCCGTTTCCGGTTCAGCTACAGTATTAATCAGGGCAGGTGGTTCAACAGCTAAGAGAAAAAAAGACATGACTGCACGAGTCGGCGATCGAAATAGAGGACGAGCGAACCTCAATGATACTACCACGATCATTATTTCTGGGGAGACAGGGAAAGTTCGATAACTTGTTCCCTGTACCTCTACCCTAGAACCAGTTTGATAATTGTCTTCTACTCAAAGTCTTTGCGTCCGGGGTTACGGGTAGGATCGCCGGAAAGGAAACCAAAGATAAAAAGTAAGACAAAGAAGGAAACAACGATATAAACGGCGATTTTTAGGGTTAACATTACTAAGACGTTCTCCTTAGACTAGATTAATGCAATAACAGGGTTAGCATACCTTGACCTACTTTACCCTATTTGAGTGATCCCTGAACAGAGAAAAACCCATCAGGGAAGAAAGGGAGACCCTCCCTTTTCTCCTGTCAAGGTAGAACCTTGGCACGAGACAACCAGACAAAATACCGCCAAAACCAAGTCAGAGGAAAACCTTGCCTCCTCTCCCTTGTGGGTGTTACTGCCTCGCTTTACGGACAGCACCGCCTAGTAGTAAACCGTCCAAGGTGATAAAACCGAGTAAGCTAGAGGGTTCCGGGACAGAATGACCTCGCACGTCTGGAAGCGTAACCCTTCGAGATCGAAGAGCGAAAGTGCAAGGGTTTTGAGTCCCTCGGATCGATTTCTCAACGTTTGTTTCTTGCACTTTTCTTGAAAAAAAAGTCCCCAAACCGTTTTCTAGCAAGGCTTTCACCAATAGTCAGCAAACCCCATTTAGTTCCCAAGTCTTAGCTATTTATCAACACCGACAAAGGGATAAATTTGCCACCATGCCCTCTAACGATCCCTTTAATATTATCCCAATCGATCTGGCGGTGATAATCCTGAGGAAGACAGCCAAGAATCGGGTTAAGCGGTAATTCTGGTCAGGGATTGCCCTTGATAATTTTTGGTAATAATCTGGTGAATAGATTGAAAAAATTGCCGACAACGATTATTAGTTCTCAGGGGTAACTCATGATTTTTTACCAATAAATCAATCTGAAGTTCCGAGCTAGTGGGAGGATGAATAAATAATTCCACTTTCACTAACTGGGGAAAGAGAGCATCGTTAGGAACTTCCGATAAAAGTAACACATCAGGCCGGCGCTTGATGATTTCAAATTCACCCAAACTTAGGATATCATCGTATAAAAACCCGGTCTGATGGGGAGAAATCCCGACAAAATACGAACAGGAATAGCGAGCCATGGCAGGGAAAAGATGATAGATTGGTCACGGTTAATCGGTCAAAATCAGGCCGTTGAACTACTACAAAGAGCGCTTCAAATCAATTCGATCGCTCCCGCTTACTTATTCGCTGGCGCTAAGGGGATTGGACGCAATCTGGCCGCAAAATGTTTCTGTCAAGACTTGTTAACTAGAGATCGATCGCCAGAAGCAAGGGAATTAATTCTGAAACGCTTTCTCGGGGGCAATCATCCCGATTTACTCTGGATTGAACCCACTTATCAACACCAAGGCCAACTGCTCACCGCAAAAGAAGCACAGGAAAGCAATCTCAAGCGTAAAGCTCCCCCACAAATCCGCATTGAACAAATTCGCCAGATTACTAACTTTTTAAGTCGTCCTCCCCTCGAATCGGCCCGATCTGTGGTGGTTATTGAGGAAGCAGACACCATGACGGAAGCGGCGGCAAATGCGCTCTTAAAAACGCTTGAGGAACCAGGAAAAGGCACTTTAATCTTGATTGCTCCCAGTCCCTCCTCTTTACTACCCACTCTCGTTTCTCGCTGTCAACACATCCCTTTTCAGCGTCTTTCGGAAGAAAATCTCGCTCAAGTCCTCCGCTCTAACGGACACGCTCGCGTTCTCAATTATCCGGCAATTCTCGGTTTAGCCCAAGGTAGCCCAGGAGAAGCGATCGCTGCTTTAGAATTTCTCGACAGTCTCCCCCAAGATTTACCGCAATCTTTCAGCAAATTTCCCCTAAAACTCTCCCAAGCACTGGAATTAGCCAAAATTATCCCTCAAACTCTTGACACGGAAACCCAATTATGGTATGTGAGTTATCTTCAGTATGAGGATTGGCAACGACGACGAGAGCGATCAATTTTAGAAATCTTGGAAAAAACCCGCCAGCAGCTGTTAGCCTACGTTCAACCCCGTTTAGTCTGGGAATGCACTTGCTTGGCATTGGCCAAGCTATCCACCGCCCAAAAGTCTTAAAATTGTTATATTTATCGATCAAGTGGGGAGAAAGACCATGAAAATCAAATCCTTAGTTTTGCTGATTCTGTTAACCTTGACTACGGTTTTAGGCGCTTGTCAGGGGGGAAAAGAAACCGAAGAACCGAAAAATGGCTCTCCCACGGTGGAATCGCCACAAAAAGACAAAGATGGCGATGAAGACGGGGAAAAGCGACAAAAAGACGGCAATAATCAACGGGATAAAGACGATGACGATGATGATGACTAAATCTCTAGTAAGCTGTTGACTAGGGTGCATCTCACATTTGTAAGTCCATACAGATAAAGATTTTAGGTATTGTCAGCTTTCCCAACCTAATATTTTTTCAAAACTGAGATGCACCCGTTGACTAGACCTTTTGTAAAAATTAAAAATTGTTGTTAGGGTTAGGAGTCAGTAACCAGTAGTCTCCGAGTCAGGAACATTTTCGGTTATTGATTGAGCCATAATCATCCGGTCAAAAGGCTCTCGATGCTGAAAATGCAATTGCGCTACTTGTTCAAAATGTAGTAAATTGAGAGGCAAAATTTGCAAATCATTGCTCTGAATTTGTGACTCAATAAATTCTCGAAAAGGTGAATCAAAAGTTAATTGTCCCAGACTATATTTGAGCGTCATTTTCCCAAAACTACCTTAACTAATATAAACTAGATTTTCTTTTTCATTAATCATAATTTTATGGTTGTCTATCAATTGTTTATTATTAATGACATACCAAAGAAATACATGAGTATCTATTAAAACTTTGAGCATAATTATTGATAATCTTCAAAATCAGTTAAAGGGGCATCAAAATCATCGGCTAATCATTATACCAATACTCACCCCCTGCTGAATGTCAGACACATTCTCATACTTTCTAGCGGAATTATCGCCATTAGCCTGTAGTAGTAGTAAGGAAACCCAACACACAATAATTGTTATGATTTCTTAGAGCAGGTTGAAAAATCGATCTTCTATGTTCAGGAACACCACGACATCAGTGAAGAAATTGGCTCTCGGCAAGGGGTAGTATGAAATGGGATCACTTATTTAGATTTCAGATGGTATATGGTAAAATTTGCATAATTCAGTAAGATTAGTGTTATCCTTTATTATTTCAACTCAACTTCCTAAGAGTAACAAATCCATGATTAAATTGCTGATCGCTTTTAACGATCCTAACCTGGAGCCTGAAGAACGCGACGAACAGGCCCAAGTATTACTGACAGAACTAGAACAGGTAGATGAAGTTGAATCGGTTAAACGTATTCTTGATCCCAATCCCCCTGAAGGTAATAAGTCATTGGGCGGTTTTTTGGGTGGAATCTTAATGACCGAAGTTAACCCCGCTAATGGCAAAAAACTGTTAGGGTTTCTGGGCGATCGCCTGGGAGGTAAACCGATAGAATTGTCGGTAGAGGCCAATGGTCGCAAGTTGACGGTTAAGGCTCACAGTCGAGAAGAATTGGAAATGGCTATTAAAGCCGCTCAAGACTTTATCTCAGGTTAAAGAAGGTATTATGGCAAAAATTGCTTTGTTAATTGGTGTGAGCGAGTATTCCGACGGATTGCGCCCAATTTCTAGCGCGATTCTAGACGTTGAAGCAATGCGCCGAGTATTAGAGCATCCAGACATGGGAGCCTTTAATCAGGTTACAGTTTTGCCTAACCCAGACAAAGGGAGTATGGAAAAAGCAGTTGAGGATTTATTTGCTAATCGACAGCGAGATGATTTGGTGCTTTTATATTTTTCTGGGCATGGACTTAAAGCTCAAAATGCTAGATTTTTTCTAAGTACAAGAGAAACTGGGCGTGATCAGAATGGAGATTTTCGCCGTGCAACAGCTTTAGCGGCAAGTAAACTTCAAGAGTACATCACAGATAGTCGTTCCCAAAGGCAGATAATTATTCTCGACTGCTGTTTTAGCGGAGCATTGGTTCAGGGAATGCCAATCAAAGGGGAACTTAACATTCAAGAGGAATTAGGAGGTAAAGGAAGGGCGATTTTGACCTCTTCTAGTCCGATTGAATATTCTTTTGAGTCGGACAATAACGATTTGTCCATCTATACAAAATATCTAGTTGAAGGCATTGAAACTGGTGCAGCAGATAAGGATGGTGATCAATTAATTTCTGTTAATGAATTGCATGAGTATGCCAGCGAACGAGTAAAGGAAGCTGCCCCGGCAATGACTCCCAAATTTCATCTTTCTCTTGAAGGAGACGAGACTATTTATTTGGCCAAATCTCCTCTTGCTGCCACTAATCCTATATTTATTTATCGTGAGAAGATTAGAGAAATTCTAGATGAATGGAGCAAGGAAAATATATGTAAAGAAAATTTTAATCGTGCAGAAAGAAACTGCCTAAGTGAACTAAGAAACGAATTAGATTTATCCTTAAATGAGGCAGATATTATTGAACAAGATAATCTTGCGCCATTCAGAAAAAGATTACAAAATCTAACAGAGTACAAAGCAACTTTTAGAGAATTATTAGCTGATTCTATTTCAATAACAGAAGGAAACAGAAGGAGACTAAAAGAGTTACAAAGCCGTTACGGGCTGAGGGATGAGGATATTCAGGTGATTGAAGAAGAAGTGCAAAATGAGGTTTATCCCATTACTCCGACGATTCCAACAAGCACTTCGCCTTATGCAAAAATTGCCCAAATTTTGCATTCTATAAAAACTTCAAAGCCCCAAAATTTCAAATTAAATCTGCCAGTTAGCATAGGAATAGCATCAATAGCAGTTGTAGGTTTAATTGCCATTTATCGCCCTGGTATTATTACTCGATTAATTCCATCTAATTGTCCAAAACAAACGGGCGACTTTATTAGTGAAGGAGAAGAAATTCTTAATTACTCTCAATTGTTTAACAAGAAGAAAGGTGCAGAATATTTTGCACAGTGTGATTATCAAAAAGCCCTGTTAAGATTTAAGGACGCATGGCAAGAGGATAGGCTAGATGCAGAAATATTAATTTACTTAAATAATGCTTTACTAGAAGCCAATAAAATGCCATATTACACGATTGCTATTGCTGTTAGTATCCCCAAAAATCAAAATGACTTTAATGATGATGATGGTGATAGTCGAGCAAAAGAAATGTTACGAGGAGTAGCACAATTACAAACAAAAATTAATCTGGGACTTTTAAATGACAATGATCCATTCCTCAATTATTTTCCAGATCAAAATTTTATCAATAAAAAAGCGATTAATGGTAAGGGATTAAAAGTTGTCATTATTAATGATGAAAATGACGAATTATTAGCCAAAAAGACAGCATCATCTCTTTCCCAGCGTCCTGAAATTTTAGGAGTTGTTGGTCACTATCCCAGTGAAATGACTGTGGCAACGGTGGATATTTATAAGGAAAATAATTTAGTTTTGATTTCTCCCGGATCAACGACTAGCGAGCTTACTAAATACCCCAGAAAAAATTTCCTGCGAACTGTTTTTTCCAGCGAGCAACAATCTCCTGCCATTGCAAAATTTTTGCAAGAAAAGTCTATTAAAAAAGTGGTAGTCTTTTATAGTGAAGGAAGTCCATTTAGTGAATCTTTTTTTAATAGTTTTAAAACTATTTTTACAGTCCCTCCATTCTCTGGAACTGTAGTAAAATTAGATGAATTTGATCTGGGAAATAATTTTGATGAAAAAGAAGCCATCCAAGAGTTACGACGACAGAAAGAAGGAAAAATAACAGAAACAATAGGACTTGTACTATTCCCAAAAGCAATTGGCGATGCTCAAGGCGATGCAATTAGACTTATAAAACTTAATAATAGTCAAAATTGGGTTATCGGATCATGGGGGCTTCGTAGTTCTCGTACCTTAGAACAAATTGACAACCTAAAACCTTTTCAAAAGTTTGTTATTGCGGTTCCTTGGGATTCTTTAACCAGTCCTAACAAGAATTTTCTTAAGGATGCTAAAATTTTATGGACTACAACTTCAGTTAATGCAATAACAGCCCTATCCTATGATGCAACTCTTGCTCTAACAAAAGCTCTAGAAAAGGAAAATACTCCCACACGAATTAATCTCCTTGAACACTTAAAGTCTCCTGATTTTCTTGTCACTAAAGGTGCAACTGGGACAATTAAATTCGATGAAAATGGCGATCGCAAAAAAATCGATGAAAATGGCGATCCCCAAAATCCCGCCGTAGAATTTGTTCACATTGTGGAGTGTCGGACACTAAGTTCAGATTTTGCTTTTGTCCCAATCAAGTATCCTACTGCTAAAGATGCTGGTTTATCCTGTTTAAACTCACCCAAAAAGCCTAGTCCCTAGCTAATTAGGTTTTGCTGAAAAAGTCTAAAATGCCGCTAGGAAAAAGGTTTCGACTCAATTAAGCGATCGCCGCTTTTGTAGGTTGGATTGACGTAAGGAAACCCAACACACAATCGGTTGGTGAGAGAGAGTCTATCTTTCTCTAAAAAAATGGAGAATCACGTTGGGGAACCCTTTGGTGTTTTATCCATGACTACAATGCACAGCAAAGCAAAGGATTAAGCCTCCATCACTACTACCGAATCACCACTGGCGCAATTATTATTAACTTCGATCAAACAGGGAGTTTCCCAAGCCAATCCACCCAGTAAGGTTACTTGAGAATTTGGCTTACAAGTTGGGGGTGAAACGGGGATTCTTATAGTGACAAAAGATTCAGCACAAGCTAATATTAAAGTTGCTATTGAATGGGAATTTAACCAAGATAAGGGAGGTTAGTATGCAAGTTCAAGTCGAAAAACGGTATTATACACCTGAAGAATATTGTCAGCTAGAAGAAACAGCAGAATACAAAAATGAATATCTAGATGGAGAAATTATTCCAATGGTAGGAACAACTACTAATCATAATTTGATTGCTTTGAATTTCTGTAAAAATTTTCCGACTAAGATTAACAATGAAGATTATTGGGCTTTTATGAGTGATGTCCGGTTATGGATGCCGACATATCGCTTTTATACTTATCCTGATGTAATGGTGATTAAAGGCAAACCATTATATGAAGGAAAAGGCACAAACACTGTAACTAATGCGTTAATCATTGTCGAGGTTTTATCAAAATCAACTAGAGATTATGACCGCACTGATAAATTTAAATTTTATCGCTCAATTCCTGAGTTTAAAGAATATATTTTGATTGATCAATACCGTTATTATGTTGAACAATTTTATCAACAAGATCATGGAGAATGGTTGTTTAAAGTTTATGAATCGGACAAGGATGCTTTAAGGTTTTATTCTGGAGATTTTCAAATTTTAATGCTGGATATTTATCAATTGATTTTAATTTAAGGGAAGAATAATGATTAAATTTAATCTCAATTATCTACCAAAATCAGTTGATATTGCGATTCTCAATATCAACAAGGAAACCCAACAAAAAAATAAGAGGATGGCAATGGCGATCGCTTTTTTCAAATCCTATAGTAATCATAGCAATTATCGTCGGTTGGATTGACCCAAGGAAACCCCATAAAAAGTCATCAGAGAGTATCGCTCTTGGAGGGAGTCTGGCAAAAGTCTTACAGTCTCTAAACTCTAGCTCTCTTATGGGGTAAGCCTTCAAGCTATCGCTAACTAACAGAAACCCGAAATTTGAGTTTTTATGAGGATTTCCGAAAGTCCCAGAAGAGCGATATAGTCATTTCAGATAAGTCTGATACACTCTAGACCGATGAAACCCTTATGACATGGGTGCGGCTCTTTTAGAAAGACCTATGGCAAGTCAAACAAGCATCGCTGTGTGTCTTGAAGTAGTAGAACAACAAGCTTGAATCACCGTTGTGAGCAAAGGAACACCCTCTTGATACAAAGCCCGATCTTCAAGGATAGGGAGCAAACGAGAATGGGGAATAGGAGAATTTATTCTCAATTATAAAAATTGAGATAGTTTGTGCTGCTTAAATAAAGAGGTTTTGATAACCAAATTAAAGCAGCTCTAAAGAGTTTTGAGTTAAAAGTAAAACTTCAGGTTTTCATTTAAAATAAATGTACTAACTAATTTTACCCCAAAAATTAGTTAACCCAATATTATAACATATAATTAATTTGCAAGAGTTCTAGTGATCACTGATTACTGTTTACTGATCACTGAAAAAAGCTGGCCACTTGCCGATCCCTTGCCAGATCGGGAAAAAACTCCGTTAGAATACGGGAAGCCGTTTACAAAACGATACCAACTCATGACCGTTGCTTACCCTCGTAAATTCAAGAAGACGATGAGCGCTCGCGACATCATGAAGCGTGTCATTAGCGATCGCGAAATTCATCTTGTCACCCTCAACCGTTACCGCTACAACGAACAACGTAGCTGTAAAGACCTGACCGAACTGATCGAAACCCTAGACGGACAACCAAAAGAACTGATACAAGACCTTTCCCATCACGTCGCTGATGAGGCCCGCCATGCCTACTGGTTAACCGATTTATTAATCGAATTGGGGGCCGATGTGGGGAAACCGCCGGGGTTGTCCTATATTGATGAATTTGAACGTCTTCTCGATCAAGATCAATTCCAAGGCGAAGAACAAAGGGAAGATGCACTGATTGCGGCCCTAGCGGCAATTAACGTCACGGAAAAACGGGGATGCGAATACTTTGCTGCCCATATTTATGCCCTCAAAGCAGGGGAACAGACCCCGGAAAATCTGAAAATTCAGGAAACGATCGCCAAAATCTTTCCTGAAGAAGCGGGTCATGTGCGTTGGGGTAATCGTTGGTTAGCCAAAATTGCCCAAAAAAGCCCCGAACATCGGCAAAAAGTCGAAAAAGCTAAGGCCAAATACTCGGCGATCAAACAGGCCGCCTATGAATCGGGTATGGACATCACCCTGGGGGCAGAATTACGCCGCGTCGGTCATTTAATGGAAATCGCCGCCACTATGCCGCTCTGGGAACGTCCTCAATATCTGATGGAACGTTTACCCCAATCCCTGCTCGACCCGAAATTGCAATTATTCCGGGTAGAAGCGGCTCAAAAAGCCTGGAATCGTGATCCACAAATGTTTATGGAACGCTTTTTGCCGATGTTTTTTAATGCGGACGGCAATATCGGCAAAAAAGAGAAAGTCAACTAATTTAACCTTGATTTTCAGGGTCAATCATTCAGCGATCGCCGAAGAAATGTTCAGCGAGGATCGAGAAAATCAGCTATTGTTTTAAATAGGGGTGAGTTCTCAGCTTGAGGGCCAGAGAAACACCGCTTTTTTACTGTTTATTTTGGCTTTTCTCTTTTAGATTATGCGTCTTTTAGCTGCCTTCGATCGCTATCCCGATAGTGTATCGTTAACCCTAGAACCAGTAGCCACCGACTCGCAAAAATTTGATTTATATTTAACTTTACACCTACAAGCTCAAATTCAATCTCTCCTCGGCGGGGAAATCAAATGGGGACTGAAAGGAGGAAAATTAGATTTTCTTTTAGTTAATTGTCACCTAACACCAAATCCTCTTTCTAGTCAAGATTTATACATAAATCGTATTAATAATCATCAATGGCGGTTATCGTTCAAAAGCCCTCAGTCAATATTTACAGGAGCGATCGAAAGGATTAACCTAGGAACCGTCAGTGTCGAGGAAGAACCTTATCATCTCACGGTACAATTTTCGCTAACAGCTGCCGATATCTGTATCACGGAAACATCGGGATTATGGAAACACGATCTAAGTCCCAATAAACATAGTATTTTAGAGCGAAAGTTAGCATTTTTCCTGATGGAAAATCAATTTGATGCTTTTTTGAGTCGTATTTCTTTGGGTTCATCGCAGGTGGAATTAGATAATGTTCTAGTTGAACCGCAACCGGCAGCATCAGAAAATTTAGAGAAATTGCAGGTACAAATCGAGGGAATTTATGCTGCTGTTAGTGATGATTTTCTGGAATTAGCCCAATTAGCTGAACTCAATCCCCTAAAGGATTTTACTGGGGCAAATCTCCTAGCAGCGGAATTAAGTGGTAGCTCTTTAGGTATGGCCAATCTCTATCAAGCTAATCTGCGCGGGGCCAATTTAACCGATGCTGATTTAAGTGAAATTAACGGCAGTCATGCTAGTTTTAAGGGAGCAGATTTAAGCGGAGCCTTATTAGCTAATGCCGATTTAAGTTATGCTGATTTTTACCGTTCTAGTTTGGCTTTAAGTAATTTAATTGGCTCCAATTTAGCAGGAGCTAATTTGGTTGAAGTCAACATCACTCAAGCGAATTTGAGTGGGGCAAAAGTGCAGGGGGCAAAGTTTGCCGATAATGTGGGGATGACCGAGGAATTGCGGGAAAATTTACGCTTGCGCGGAGCTTTCTGCGATTAGTATCCTCCTTACCTATAGACCAAGAATATCTTAGCAATTGCCCTATTTCTCCATAGCCAGATAGAAAAAATATGCCCTTATTTACTCCAAGTCTCAAACAAAGCGGTCATCTCGAGCAAATTTCGATTACCATCTGTAATATTGGTTCACGAAAACTTAGCACTCAAGACGATTATGGTAGCAGCGGATGGCATATTTTTGCCCCTAATTTAACGATTTTAGGAGTAGATGCCGATGCTGATGCTTGTGAGGAAGCTAATGAAGAATTAGCCAGACGAAATATTAATTGGCAGGAAAAACATTTACCCATTGCCCTGGCAAAATCTAGGGGAGAAAAGACTTTATATGTAACTAAACATCCGATGTGTAGTTCTCTTTATCCTCCCAATGAAGACTTTTTAAACCGGTTTCAACAATTGCCAGAATTTGCTAATTTAGACTTTACTTTTGACCTAGAAACAACTACTTTAGATCAATTATGTCAACAGGAAAATATCCCATCTATAGATTTTTTACAAATTGATGTGCAAGGAGCAGATTTAGATGTTTTACAGGGAGGTTTAGAGATATTATCCCGCAGTGTTTTGGTTATACAAATAGAAGTAGAATTTTCACCTCTTTATCTCGAACAACCTCTTTTTGCTGACATTGATAAGTTTTTAAGACAACAATCTTTTTCCTTATTTCATTTAGCTACTTCCCATAGAGTCCGCCGGATTTCTCCTATCCAATCTCGGAAACAAGGGCAAATACTCTGGGGGGAGGCTTATTACTACAGAGACTTAATTGCCCCAGATTTATCGGCTGATTTCTTGTCTCTAAAAACCCCCGAACAAATTCTCAAACTAGCCTGTATTGCCGATGTGATGGATTTTACCGATTATGCAGTGGAGTTACTAGCTTATTTGACCGTTAATTGTGGACAAGATAAAAATTATAATTTTGCCGATAATATTATCGAAGTTTTGAGCCAATTTCCTGAATTAATTAAGCAAGGACTAGCCAATTTAGAAATTTTCCAAATTCTTAAGGATTTCCTTAGTCCCGAAGCTGAAAATTTCTGGAAACACTTAAATTTTCAGCGATTCCAGAGATGACCAGTTAGCTTAGGTTGGTTCAACGATTGAGGAGCGGTAAGCTGTTGACTATTAATCAAAAAAGAAGATTAGAGATTTTCCTCCGTATCTATGCCCAATTCCCGCAGTTTAGCCGCTAATTTCGCCGCTTTTTGCTTTTCTTGCTGTACTTGGCTTTCTGCCTCTAAAACCCGATTTTCTGCTGCTAGGGCCGCTTCTGCGGGAGTGGGTACTAATTCACCTTCGGGGGTAAAATAGCGCAATTTATTGGCGGATAAACCCAAATATAAGCCTAATTGTTGACTCCAGAGCCATCCCTGGGGATTGGGGGTAATCGGTTGATATTGACCGCTAATAAGGGTAAATCCTTGAAATTCTAGGCTTTCTGGGTCAAACCAAAAATAATCGGGAGTGCGAAATATATCTTGATAAATTTGTTTTTTCTCCTCTCGGTCAACTTTGGCGGTACTATCGGAGAGAATTTCGATAATTAAATTGGGATATTTGCCCTCTTCTCGCCAAATTACCCAACTTCTGCGGTTGGGGTTGGGATTTGTCCCCAAAACGACGAAAAAATCAGGACCACGGAAGAATTCTGACTTTTTCTGGTTGGGACTGTAATAGATGGTTAAATTGCCGGTGGCAAAATAATCTTCTCGCTCGCGCCACCACCATTCTAAACACTGAATTAATAAAATAATTTGTTGTAGATGTAGGTTACTTTCCAAGGGTGGTTCATCACTCCAAAATTCCCCTTCTGGGAAGATTATCTCAGGGTTTACATGAGACTCAACTAGGGGTAAGCTTTGAGCGATAGTCACGGTTTTCCAACAGAGATAGGTTGATAACTTATTATAAAGGATACCCCAGTTAATTATCCTAGTGTTAGTCATTTATCTTCCTCTTTTGATTCAGAAGAAGAAGACCATTGAGCTAAACCAGCACCAATTAAAGCACTAGGACTTGATAAGGCAATGATTAATTTTTCCTCTGG
>SFAU01000266.1 GCA_007096045.1 Microcystis novacekii Mn_MB_F_20050700_S1
CACAAAAGCGTTTAAACTCTTCTGGATTCAAATTTTTTACTTTTTCGTAAGTCATGGTTTTTCTGAGTGTTTTACTTTATTGTACATAATCAGTTCCTATTTTTGCAGGAGGTCTATTAAACACTAATTGTCAAGATGCAATGCAATCCTTGCTATCAATTCCCAGCTGATTCGGAGCATCTTTCAATTTGACAACGCCTTCTATCAGTATTCTCCGAGTCAGAATTCAGAAGTCAGCTTTTATTTATTCTCCCCTTCTCCCCAACCCCCCACTGATTACTGATTACTGATTACTGAACACTGAAAAGCTGCCCCTATACTTTTTCAACAGGATGGGGAAAAACCGCGCTGGTTTCAGCAGGGTTTAACCACTGGTGATATTAATCTTTCAGCAATTCTAGGCGATAACGATACAAAGCCACAGGACGATTCGGCGCTTGGAAATAATCCGGCGATTGGGGGGAAAGATAAATGGCTGTCACCTGATCGCCTAGAATTTTATCGGGAGATAATAACTGATAGGCGGTGGTGGTTTCCACCTCATTGAGATAAGTGTTGGTTTCTCCCCGGAAAATTTGTTGACTAATTTCTGTGGCAATAAATTGACTGCGGCTAGGAGTTTCGCTATTTCTGGCAATTACCGTGGAAATTAGTTGATGAGCGCCCCGTAAAAAGGTAATCTGACGATTGGGATTATTGGGGTCAGTTTTTACCGACAATACCGACTGATTGCCTAAATAGGCGCGACTAATTGCTAAGCCATTAAAGGATCGATCGGCCACAATTGATGGTTTACTGATAATGGTGGATAAAAAGGCAGCATTTATCGGTCTGGAAATTGCTTTCTCGATGAATCTCACCGGAAACTCGATCGATTGTTCTAGGTAGCGACGATTACTTTCAAAACCAGGTGTGATAATCTGGGGAGCAAGAGGAGCGGTTAAATCGATTAGGGTACTGGTGACAGTCCAATTGCCTACCATCCAATCGGGATAGGCTAAATCTCCGCTGGCAAAACTAACCACTGGTTTAGTCATCCAGCGAGGATAATTAGTTAAGCGATCGCTTAAATTTCCCGCTATAGATAATTGTAAATGGTTACTACAGCCTAGAATCAATGCTAACAAGAACAAAATTATCCCTTGCATGGGTAAAAATATTTTTTAAGTAATATTCTTTAATTATGAACGATTTGATCGACTCTCAATCCGTTAATTTCAATTCGGCAGTAATTCCCGTCGCACCGACCGGTTTTAAATCGGGTTTTATTGGCATTATTGGTCGTCCTAATGTGGGAAAATCCACCCTGATGAATCAATTAGTGGGACAAAAAATCGCCATTACTTCCCCCATCGCTCAAACTACCCGCAACCGTTTACGCGGCATTGTCACCGGCGAGCGCTCCCAGATGATTTTTGTCGATACCCCTGGCATTCACAAGCCCCATCACGAATTAGGCAAAGTTTTAGTTAAAAATGCTGAAAACGCCATAAATTCTGTAGATTTAGTTTTATTTGTCGTCGATAGCAGCAATTCCCTCGGCAGTGGCGATCGCTATATCGCCGATTTACTGACTAAAAACCAAACTCCCACGATTTTAGGGCTAAATAAAGCCGATCAGCAACCGGAAGACCGGGAACCTATCGACAATAGTTATCGCACCTTAGCGGCGGAAAATAACTGGCCTCTGCTCAAATTTTCGGCACTGGAGGGGACAGGAATCGCAGAACTGCAAAATCTGTTAATTGATTCCCTCGAAGTCGGTCCCTATTACTATCCCCCCGATTTAGTCACCGATCAGCCGGAAAGGTTTATTATGGGCGAATTAATCCGCGAACAGATTTTACTGCAAACCCGTCAGGAAATTCCCCATTCTGTGGCGGTGGTGATTGAACGCGTCGAGGAAACTCCCGCTTTAACCAAGGTTTTTGCCGCCATTAACGTGGAACGAGCTTCCCAAAAAGGGATCGTCATCGGTAAAAATGGCAGTATGTTAAAAGCGATCGGCTCTTCCGCTCGATCGGCTATTCAAAAGTTAATCGCTGGGGAGGTATATTTAAAATTATTTGTGAAGGTAGAACCGAAATGGCGACAATCTCGCTCACTTTTAGCAGAATTTGGCTATCGCACCGAGGAGTGAATTGGGGTGTAGGGTGTAGGGTGTGGGGTGTAGGGTGTAGGGTGTGGGGTGTAGGGTGTGGGGTGTGGGGTGTGGGGAGAAGCTTTTTTCAGTGATCAGTAAACAGTGAACTGAAAACTTACATCTGATAACTCACATCTGATAACTGATAACTGAAAACTTACATCTGAAAACTTACATCTGATAACTGATAACTGATAACTGATAACTGAAATGACCGATATTAAAACCCTAATTAAACAGGTACACCAAGAGGCAAAAAAAGAGGATTTTCCCATCGATACCCTAATTTACCAAGAGGCAAAAAAAGACCCCTTTGAACCAGTTTTGTATGCTGGTAATCTTGCTAGTCAGTTATGCTTTTTTGGCCGGGATTTAGGACGAGATGAAGTGTATGCAGGACAACCTTTGATCGGGGCTGCCGGTAGAATGGTAAGAGAGGGATTTTTTCAAGCTTGGCAGGGGAGAAAATCCCATGATCGTCAAGAGCTATTATCGGTATGCGATCGAATTTTCCTAACTAATACAGTTCCCTACAAACCTCCGGGTAATAAAGCTTATTCTGGGGAAGTGAAAGATCGTTTTCGTCCATTTATAGAAAAACTGCTCGTTTTTTATTGGCAAGGTGATCAGATCATTCCCCTTGGCACGGAAGCTTTTAAATGGTTTGAACCCTACGGTAAACCCAAAGAAGTAGATAAATTCTATCTTGATAAAGAACGCTTTACCAAAAAACTCCTAATTACCCTTACCGCTACCGATGAACAGGGATTAAAACAGCAAAAAAAAGTGACTTTATTGCCTCTCCCCCATCCCTCTCCTCTCAATCAAAGATACTATGCTCTTTTTCCTGATTTATTACAAAAAAGATTAACTGAATTTGCCTTTTAACTAATGAGAATTTACGGCAATCGTCCCATAAAAACCCTGGCAGGACAATTAACCCGTCCGACGACAGCAAGGGTGCGAGAAGCTTTATTTAATATCTGGCAACAGAAATTATCCGGCTGTCGTTGGTTGGATCTTTGTGCGGGTAATGGTTCCATGGGTGCGGAAGCTTTATGTCGAGGTGCGAGTCTAGTAATCGGAATTGAACAATCAGGACGCGCTGGCGAAATTATCAAGGAAAATTGGCGCAATTTAGCAACTTCTCACCAGCAATTCCAAGTAATTCGGGGAGATGTACTGACAAAGTTAGCCACTTTAGCGGGGAAAAGTTTTGATTTAATTTATTTTGATCCTCCCTACGAAAGCGGGTTATATTTACCGGTATTAACTGCCATCTCTCAATCTAATTTATTAGATTCTCTGGGGGAAATTGCCGTGGAACACAATCCCAAATCTTGGCAAGCAATTAATCTAGAAGGTTTAACCATTTGTCGTCAGAAACGCTACGGCAATACTACGTTAACTTTTTATCAAAAAGCAGTTATCTCCTGACCACTGACTCTTAAGGTTTGATCCCTCCTGCCCCCGTAGGGTTGATTCAAAGTCGGCTGAAAATTAGGAAGGGTAGGGAGTGTGTTGGGTGTGGGGAGAGGGGGAGGAGGCTTTTTTTAATAATAATGATTTTCTCTCTTGAAAAAACTCCCTCAGAATGAAACAGCCCTACCCTGCCCCCGTAGGGTTGATTCATGAATCAACCCTACCTGGAATCAACCCTACCTGGAATCAACCCTACCTGGAATCAACCCTACCTTCCTAGGGAGAAGGGAGGATAAATAAAAATAATCTCCTGCCGACCGCCGGAAATGGTCAATTTTATTGGGCAGTCCGAAAAAATTATTATTTCTCAACAAAATCACATAATTTGTCACTTTTCTTGACAATCATCCTGAGTAAACCGAGAAACTTTCTGGCAACCGCAGTTAAGCGCCCCCTGTTTAAGCTATTTAAACGAAAATTATGATTTATTTCGATAAAATTGGCAGCAAATAGGCTATAGCATCCTCAAAAACTTAAATCCCTTCCCCTAGCCCTTTTTCTGACCTCAAACTACACCACAGCTTCCTGACAAGGCAGCCTAACCATCTCCACTTAAGCGTTCCTTCTCCCCAGTTTATCCCCTAGTTTTTGTATAAATTTATACCCGACTATTTTTATCGGGTATATTTGACACCAAGATTTTGCCAGTGATAGGATGCTTGTACATCAGTTGACGGCAAGACAGGAAAATCATGACCCTAGCGACAAACATCGAAACCTCAAAATTCATCCCCACCTTTACCCGCTTGGTTTCTAAGGAAGGAGGGACTTCCTACCCCCTGAAAGCGCTGAATATCTGCGAAGAAACCTTTGCCCCCCTAGAAGTGGACTACGATTACGACCTCATCCGTCGCACCGTTACCAGAGAAAGCATTCAAGCAGGTCCCAATTCCATCTGGCGCTATCGTTCCTTTTTGCCAGTGGAAAGTGAAAATCCTATCGATGTGGGTACGGGTATGACTCCCCTAGTTAAATCCCACCGTTTAGCCCGGCGCTTGGGTCTAAAAAATCTCTACATTAAAAATGATGCCGTCAATATGCCCACTCTCAGCTTCAAAGATAGAGTGGTATCCGTCGCCCTTACCCGGGCCAAAGAATTAGGTTTTACTACCGTTTCCTGTGCTAGTACGGGAAATCTGGCCAATTCCACCGCCGCTATTGCCGCTCACGCCGGTTTAGACTGTTGTGTTTTCATTCCCTCCGATTTAGAAGCGGGTAAAATTCTCGGCACCCTAATCTATAATCCCACGGTCATGGCAGTTAAAGGCAATTACGATCAGGTTAACCGTCTCTGTTCCGAAGTGGGCAATACCTACGGTTGGGGTTTTGTCAACATCAATCTGCGTCCCTACTATTCCGAAGGTTCCAAAACTTTAGGCTTTGAAGTGGCTGAACAATTAGGCTGGAAACTCCCCGACCATATTGTCGCACCTTTAGCCAGTGGTTCCCTCTTTACCAAAATTTATAAAGGCTTCCAAGAATTCATCAAAGTCGGTTTGGTGGCAGATAAACCAGTGCGTTTTAGTGGCGCTCAAGCGGAAGGTTGTTCCCCCATTGCCCAAGCTTTCAAGGAAGGACGGGATTTTGTCGCCCCAGTTAAACCCAATACTATCGCCAAATCGATCGCTATTGGTAATCCCGCCGATGGTGTTTATGCCCTTGATATTGCCCGTAAAACCGGCGGTAATATTGAATCCGTTACCGATGCCGAAATTATCGAAGGTATTAAACTTTTGGCAGAAACGGAAGGCATTTTCACGGAAACCGCAGGCGGTACGACTATCGCTGTCTTGAAAAAATTAGTAGAAGCGGGTAAAATCGACCCCGAAGAAACCACAGTCGTTTATATCACTGGTAATGGTCTAAAAACCCAAGAAGCGGTACAGGGTTATATCGGTGAACCCCTGTTAATCGAACCGAAATTAGAAAGCTTTGAACGGGCCCTGGAACGTTCCCGCACCCTCGAACGCCTCGAATGGCAACAGGTTCTCGTCTAGAATTGATCCTAAGGGATGATGGGGCGATTATCCTCTTGCCCCATCTCCACAAGCAATTTAAATTTGCGGACAGCTTACTGTCCTTTCCACTTTTTCCTTGATATCTATGGCTGTAAAAGTTCTCATTCCTACTCCCCTGCAAAAATTTACAGAAAATAAGGCTACCATCGAGTGTAGTGCTAGTAGTGTCGGTGATTTAATCGAATCCTTAGAAGCAAGTTTCCCCGGTATTAAGGCCCGTTTATGCGATGAAGATGGCACACCCCGGCGCTTTTTAAATTTCTACGTTAACAGTGAAGATATTCGCTTCCTCGATGGGACAAAAACCCCCTTAAAAGATGGCGATGAAGTCAGTATCGTTCCGGCGGTAGCTGGAGGTTAACGTCCCCATAAGTTTGTTTTCCGTCAATTGTAATTAAACCCCTAGAAAGTGATGTTTTCTGGGGGCTTTTGTTTAGGTAAGTTCTAAGCTGCCCGCGCATTTAAGTAGGGACGCACAATTATTTGTAGGATGGGTTAGCGGTAGCGTAACCCATGCGGGCGTTGGGTTTCATGCTTCAACCCAACCTACGTTCTACACTGATATGTAACCTATACCTGGACTTCCCCCGTATAAACATACTAGCTATGGCTAAAAGTCTTACAGAGCCTGAGTTAAAGCAATATAATACTAATGGACTACTGGAGACAAAATCCTGAAGTCCTTACGCAGATAG
>SFAU01000267.1 GCA_007096045.1 Microcystis novacekii Mn_MB_F_20050700_S1
GGCTATTGGTTGGGAACTTGGCAGGGTACTATTGACCGAGAAACGGCAATTTGGGCGAGATTTTATGACCCGGAAGGCAATTTAATCCCCTTGCCAGAAGAAGCGGCACAAGAACAAGCGGCCGTGGCACAGGAGCAATTAAGTGCTACTCAGCAAGCTCTGGAAGCGGAAAGACAGCGTTCTCAACGGCTGGCGGCTCGTTTGCAGGAAATGGGTAGAGATTTATCTCAAATGTCGGGGTGAAGACCGTTCGGCGGCCCGACTGATCTCGCCGAACGTCCGAAGTCTCATGGCCGAAGCCTCCCCTCTGCCTGACCCCAGCCTAGGCCTTTTTCAGCAAACCCTATTTAAACCGCCTATTGAGAATTTTAGTACAAATGCTCAAACTCTTTCTCTCCGCTCCCCTTTCTCCGCTTCCCGCTCCCCACTCCTCGCTCCCCACCCTCCCATACCTTTTAAACAGGATTTAGTATGATAGCTGTCCCTGACAAGAGTGCCTACCAGCCCTAGAAAATTAATTTGGCCAGAGGTCTATGGAAAAAATTTCAGAAACCCCTTGACAAAAGCAGCGGGTTGTGTGTAATATAAATATCGTGTGAGGAGTATAAGTTCAGTATAAGAAGAACCTTTGGGGTCGAAACACGGCAAGACTCCCAGAGGTTCTTCTTTTTCACTTCCTTATTGGCTCAAAGTCAGCCGTAAAATCAGGTTTTCCCCGATCGCTAGTTTTCTCCCAAGTTATCGCTTCTAGGTCTGTTTTTGCTTGCCAAGAGCAACAGGTCAAAATTTTTGCCGAAGAAACTGCACAAGAGAAGTGTAATTGCTCGTAAAATTGGGAATTAAGTACAAGGGCAATCCTATGGCAGATAAAAATAACGGTAACGGTGGCTTATTCCTCGTCGGGGTTTTAGTGGGCAGTGCGATCGGAGTAGTGGCGGGTTTATTAGTAGCGCCCAGATCTGGAAAAGAAACCCGTCGAATTCTGCAAAAATCCGCCCGGGCTTTGCCAGAATTAGCCGAAGATCTGACCACGACGATGCAATTACAGGCCGATCGCCTATCGGAATCGGCCCGGCGTAATTGGGATGATACTTTAATCAGATTAAAAGAGGCGGTGACAGCCGGAATCGAAGCTAGTCAAAGTCTAGCCACGGACAATCCTTTCCCCGACTCGGAAGAATCCCGCCAGGGCGATAATCAACACTCGAATCACTATTAAATGACCGAACCTATTTTCTGGCTAGGATGTTCTTTACTGCTAGTCGCCGTTAGTTTAACGGCGGTTTTCATCGCCGCTTTACCTGCTCTGCAAGAGTTAGCCCGGGCAGCCCGCAGTGCCGAAAAATTATTCGATACCCTCCATCGGGAATTTCCCCCGACTCTAGAAGCAATTCGCCTGACAGGGGCGGAAATCAGCGAATTAACCGAAAATATCGATGAAGGGGTTAAAAGTACCCGCCAAGTTGTCCAAGGAGTCGATCGCGGTCTCGGCAAGCTCGATCGTGGCAGCCGTCGCCTCTTGATCGGTTTTAAAGTCGCTTGGAAGACTTGGAAACGCAGTTAAGCAGATGGGGAAGTGGGAGGCTTTTTTCAGTGATCAGTAAACAGTAAACAGTAACCAGTGAACTGAAAACTCACATCTGATAACTGATGACTGAGTGACTAAAGACGTAGGTTGGGTTGAAGCATGAAACCCAACGCCTCAACGGATTTAGTATAAGAAGTTAAGAACGGGAAAAGGCCAAGAGTTTTCCCGGTTTGATAAAAAGAGAGATTAATATTAAATATTTGTAAACTTTTTCGCCTAAGTTACCTTTCTGTGGTATGCAAATCTTTACTGCTCCGATTTGGGGGTTTCTTGGGGGGTGTCATCGTTCTTGGTTTTTGGTTCTTGTCCTTTAAAAATCGTGATAGATCGCCAAAAACCCTCTAAAAACTGATTGAAGGTCGTTTCATTGATTTTACCCGTCAAGAGCAATACCACAATCACAATAAGAGCAAAGATAAAAATAATTGTCAAAACGCTGGTAATAAACTGTACCACTGGCACAGTATTGGCAAGCACCGCAAAGATAAAAGCAACCACAGCTAAAACCAGCAACAAAGCGAGACTAAGTTTCAGGAAATTGCGAGTTTCTGGCGTTTTGGGAACTATAGGGCGATTTTCTCGGCTTTTGCGGCCACGTTCTTCCCTTTCGTCGAGATGTCTTTCTCTTTCTGTCTTAGATTCCACCCCTTCTAAGATATCGCGGATATTGTATTTGCCGCGCAAACCGGGGAGAGTTGCTTCGACGCTGCCTTGGCGATCGAGTTCTATCAGATGGAGATAATCGACGGGAACTTCTACCCCGGTGGGTTGTTCCCCTTGCAATTCTCGAATCACTAACTTTTCCTGTACGGCTAAATTAGGGATAGTAGCGTGAATTTTCTGAAAATCTGTCTTAATAATAGCTAAAAGCGCACTAGCACGGGAACCCTGGGCTTTTATGCTGATATAGTTATCTTCCTCGTCGGCACGCACTAAAGCTTTATTAAGATCCATTGTCAGAACCACACCACTACGCCAACGCATGGTTTTATAGATCATCTGGTGATTACGGACGATAAAGCGGGAAATAATGCTGCCGGGCAGGATATCATAACGGTACTGGAAGTGTAAAGGTGCGTTTTCGTAGCTATCCACATCCGGTTCATCGATGGGTAGAAGATCGGTGATTAGATAGCGATCGGGACTGTACCCATCAAGGGGAAAACAGAGTTCAAATTTTCCCATCAAATCCATCAAAAATCCGCGTTTATTTTCGGGATAACGTTGGGGTTGTTTGAGAATATTTTCCAGATCTGGCAGTGAAAGAAGGCCCTTTTTTTGCACCATCAAATCGTGATTATTGAGAATATCGTAAACACCGCTAGTTACCCATTCCGGGTTCAGGACATTGGTTTCATTCAGTCGCAGATCATCTTGGTAGTTGAGGACAATACCGAGATCGTGGAGAAACTGCACTAAACTTTTTTGAGCGCTGGCCTCTTTAATCTCGGCTTTCTGACACATTTCCTGATACTTTTCGTAGGAAATAAAGTCATAACTCTCTTGCATTGCTTCTAGTTGAGTTTTGATCTGAAACCAACTATTAGGCAATAAATCTTTGATATGGGGAATAGCATCGATTTGAGAGGCGATTTCCTGCACAAGTTGCGCGATTCCCGCACCGGTTTTACAGGAAGTGGCGATTAGTTTGGTGATTTGGGGATATTTTTTCCGGAGGGTGCGGATCTTAACTTGGGGGGGATGTTCATCGGCACAATTACCCACGATAATCACGGGAGAATTGCCTCCGTAGGTTTCAATGAGTTTTAACCAGTATTCCAGACGGTTTTGCTGTTCATTTTTGCGGTTGTCGAGGACAAGCAGATAAAGACTGCGTTTAGTCAGAAAAAACTGATGGGTGGTTTGCATCACTTTCTGACCGCCAAAATCCCAGAGATTGAGGCGAATATCGGGTTTTTGGGGCAGTTGCCACTTTTCAATATTAATGCCGGGGGTCTTGGGTTCTTCGGAATTAAAGGTATTGTGCAGTAACCGCTTTAACAGGGAAGTTTTCCCCACATCCCCCTCCCCCACCAATAAAACTTTAAGCTCATTAAGAGGACGTTTTTCCCCTTTATCCTTGAGATAACTAAAAATCGCCTGCGGGTTGCCATTATCCGATATTATTTCACCCCATCCCTGACGAATAATTTCCGGAGGAACGTTGGTAATCGGGTTATTTTCGAGGACTAATCGCTTCAGGTTGACTAGGTGAGCGAGCGCTTCTGGAATCTCGCTGATTTGGTTATTGTTGAGATGGAGGTATCGCAGGGAGGTGAGGTGAGCGAGCGCTTCTGGAATCTCGCTGATTTGGTTATGGCCGAGGTAGAGGCGTTCTAGGGAGGTGAGTTGAGCGAGCGCTTCTGGAATCTCGCTGATTTGGTTATGGTCGAGATAGAGGTATTGCAGGGAGGTGAGTTGAGCGAGCGCTTCTGGTATCTCCCTGATTTGGTTATAGCTGAGATCGAGGATTTGCAGGGAGGTGAGTTGAGCGAGCGCTTCTGGAATCTCGCTAATTTGGTTATTGTAGAGATAGAGGTATTGCAGGGAGGTGAGGTGAGCGATTTCGGGGGGAATTTCTGTTAAGTTTTTGCCAGACAGATCCAACTTCCTCGCTCTTTCGTCCTTTGCCCGTTGAATTAACTCTAATACTTCCTGTGCTGTCATTGACCATCCCCCCGCTACTATATTTACTCCATTTTGGCAAAAGATCTGGTTAATGCAACTGCTTGAGACCTCATCAGCTTGAGTTGAGTTTCTGGAGAGTGAACTGAAAACTCGCATCTGATAACCGATAACTGAGTGACTAAAGTTGAGAATTCCCTTAAGATAAAGTAAATAAGTGTAAAGAAACTGAAAGTTAGCCTACACCCTTGCTGAAAAAATTCTCATTGTCTAGAAGTGCTATGCTCAATCGTTTTTGCCGAGGAATCTCGATCGCTCTTGTCATTGGTGTAATTAGCTGTCTGGGTTGGATTATCTGCCCAAATCAAGCTCTAGCGGTAAATAATCCCGAATTACTGCCCAATGAAACCACTCCGATCGTTGATTTAGCCAATTATCTACCCGCAAAACAGGAAGAGGCATTAATCCAAGATATCGAGACATTTCAAGGGGAAACCGGCTGGAAAATGCGAGTTTTAACCCAATATGACCGCAGCCCCGGCCGAGCAGTGATTAATTTCTGGGGATTGGATGATAAAAGTATTCTCCTAGTGGCCGATGGTCGCGGCGGTAATCTACTATCTTTTAGTATTGGTGATGCCGTCTATGAATTTTTACCCCGCACTTTTTGGATCGAATTACAGGCCCGTTTCGGTAATATGTATTTTGTCCGGGAAAATGGCGAAAATAACGCGATCGTACAATCCTTAGACACGGTAAAAGGCTGTTTAGTTAAAGGTGGTTGTGCGGTGGTCCCCGGCCTACCGAGGGAACAGTGGATTTTAACTTTAATTACCTCAATTGTCGGCGGTTTAGTCTTCGGTTTTGCCGGTATTCCTCGCAAAGAAGGACAGGTTTTCGCTTGGCAATGGGTTTTAATTGTCTCTCCCCTCTGGTTTATCCTCTTTGTGGCTTTTGGTATCGGACCGGTGGTTACTCGCACCAGTGAATTACTGCCCCTTTTCCGCAATTTAATCGGTTTTGTCCTTGGAATTTTAGTCGCCTATCTTTCCCCTCGTTTTAATTCCCTCAACCCCTCAAAAACCTAAAAATTAGCGGCTTTTCAGTGATCAGTAAACAGTAATCAGTAATCAGTGAAAAGAAAGTAGCGAAGTTTTTACCTAAGCTTTATTGGATTAAAACTGCGTATTGGATATTTTAGTACAAATGCTCAAACTCCCGCTCCCTGCTCCCAACTCCGGCGCTCCCCACTCTCCTAAATGTTGAGGAAAATCAAGCCACTTGTCCACTTCTGTTACAATTAGAAACATTGTGGAGTGAGTGAGATAACGTTTATGTGGGTCAATACTCAAAGTGAGATTATTAGTAAGGTTTTGCCGCCAGCAGTACGTCTGTTCTTAAGAACGCAAGTAGAACAGATAGAAGATTTAGAAATGCAGCTGCAAGGTCATGATCGGCAAATTTTGCGCGGTTACATCCCTGGGGTATTTTTAGCCGTAGGAAAAGCGATTTATCAGGGTTTACATCTAGGTAAAGCGCAATTAAGAGGGGAAAATATTCGTCTTAATATCGGGCAGGTTTTGCGAGGGAAACCCCTCAAAATTTTGGAACCTATTCGGATTAGCGGTGAGGTGGAAATTAACGAGCAGGATTTAAATAATTCGATCGCCTCGACTATTTTAGTTAATGCTTTTGCAGATTTACTAATTTTTTCCCTAGAAAATAACGGAATTGTTAACGCCAGAGAAATTATCTCACAACAGCAGTTTAACTGGAAAAATGTTCTCTTAAATCAGGGTTATTTCTCTCTTCTCGGCCACAGAGAAACAGGTGCAGAAGTAATTTTTAGCGCTGATATTGCCTTAGAAGATGCTCGCACTTTAGCGATTAGTCCCCGACAATGGCAAGGTTTAGCCCAAGATTTATCTATTGATTTGCAACCTTTTACCGTCGATTTAGGCAAAGATGTGGAGATTAAATCTTTTATTCTTGACGATCAAACTCTTTTCTGTCAGGGAAGTTTTTTGATTTTACCTTAACAATAAAAGGGATAATTGCGGGGGGTTAACTTAGTTTAACCCACCCAATTATTACCCCGGATTCTGTGCGATTAAAATAATTGTTTGTATTAGTCCAACTAGAAGACCGAGAATACCACCAAGATTAACAATTCCCTGTAATTCCTGTTTAACAATGCCTTGAATAGCATTTTCCAGATCCGCGGGGGAAGTGGCATTCACCCGATCGCGGATCACCTGATCGATGTTGAGAATTGGGATAATTTGGGCGACTAATTTCTCTAAATCTTCCTCTAAATAACGCTCTAAAATTAACGCTAACTCTTGACTAATTACCCCTAATGATGTAGTCATTGACCCCGAAGATTGCAGACGATTAATAATTAAATTAGCGATTTGATTCCAGTCGATTGTTTGTCCAAAATCTTGCAGAAATTGTTCGCCACTTTCTTGAATATAAATTCGCACCGTGTCTCTGGTGGTTTTACGCAATTGTCTGACGGTGGAGATAGGTAAATTTTGTAAAGAGATACTTTGTAACCAGTTTTTCAGACGATTACGCATCTCTAAAGATAGTAATAATTCTTTGATTCTGGTATTAGCTAAATCCTTTTCATCAAGGCAAAAAGTGCGTAAGCGAGCGAGGGCATTGCGTAAACCAAATAAATTGGCTACTACCCAATAGGTTCCACTGGTTTTTTCCCGAAATCCTTCATCGATAACTTGAATATTGCGATCGGTTAAAAAATCGATTAAAGCTAGACGGATAACATCAGCAGGTAGGACAGTTTCTAATAGCCAATCGGAGAATTGTCGCGCCTGTTGTTCACTGAGAGAAAATTCTAAGACTAGGCGATCAAAAATTTGATTGATCTGTTTTTCTAAAAAGTCCTGTCGTCGGGCTAAAACTTTTAGTAATCTTGCTAAAGATTCCCCGAATAAATCGTGAAGAATCGCCGCCAAAATCTCGGCGGTTTTTGCTTGTCGATCGCCTTTTATTTGTTTTAAAGCTAATTGTAACAGCCAGAGTATTGCCCCCTGTACCCTTTCCGTGTCGAGGAGTCGTTTAGCCAGTTTTTGTAGTTCCTCGGGAGTTAACAGGGAACCCATGATCGTATCCGATACCCGGACAGCTAATCGATCTTGATTGCGAGGAATTAGCCCCGGGGTGAAGGGAAGAGGACGCTTACCGATATAAATCGCTTTGTAGGGACGAAATAGCATTTTTATGGCTACATCGTTCGTAAAATAGCCAATAATTGCCCCCGCGATCGGCGGTAAGAGCCATGTCCAAAGAGTAGGGAGATTCAATTTAGCAGCAAAAAATAAACAGAAATGTCAGTAGGTTATTTCTTCAAGACTAACACTCCCATCAGTCCTGCTAGGAGTGGATAGTGAACAGCACTGGAAAATCCCGACTGATAGCCTAATTTTACCTGTTCTCGGCCCTGGGGAAAGCGATCGATACTGGGACTAATATAAGCGTACTGGTCAGTTAAACCGTAGCGCTCGGCAGCGGGAACGACGATCTGATCGAGATACCAGTTTTGGAATAATTTGGCGATGGTTTCGGTGGGTTGATGGAAGTCCAGAATCGCCGCTTTAGCACCCGGTTTCAGGACTCGGTATAATTCCCCCAAACATTGGGCAATATCGACCACATTGCGTAATCCATAGCCAATAGTAGCACAATCAAAGCTAGAATCGGCAAAGGGTAAATTGAGGGCATCCCCTTCCATCCAGTTAATATTAGTGGCGCTAAAACGTTGACGGGCGATTTTTAATTGTTGTGGGGAAAAATCTAGTCCGATCACTTGGCCGGTTTTACCCACTTGTTTTGATAATAGGTTAGTTAGGTCGCCGCTACCACAACAGATATCGAGGGCAAAATCGCCTTTTTCGGGTTGACACCACTTGACTGTCATTAATTTCCAGACGCGGTGTAATCCTAAACTTAATTCTTGATTAAGTCGATCATATTCGGGAGCGATCTGATCAAAAATTGCCTGTATTTCTGTGGAGTTAGGTGAGGATTGATTGGACATTTTGATAATATAGCATCAGAGAAAATCCCAGATGAAGTTATATCATTCTATCCTATCTCCGCTCACGGAGATAAGCTGTTGAGCATCTATCTGATCATCTCCCGATCGCAGTTCGATCGAGAGGCCTTCCCGGGCGAGAATAGTTTCAGGGAAAATCTTTCTTACCTGTTCCCCAATGCGATCGAGAAAATCGTCATTATGGGCGGGATCGTGATGAAATAGAACTAACTGCTTAACTTGGGCTGCTTGAGCGATTTTGACTGCCTGCTGCCAAGTGGAATGACCCCAACCCACCTTAGAATAATTAGGATCGTTGTATTCTTCATCGGTGTAGGTAGCATCAATAATCATGACATCCGCTTGCCAGGCCAAAGCCAAAACGTTATCATCAAGGCGATTAGGAAAATGTTCGGTATCGGTAATATAAGCTGCCGATAAACCCCGCCAATTTACCCGATAACCCACCGCTTCCCCTGGATGATTTAAAGGACGGGTTTCGATGCTGACATCGCCACAGTGGAGGGTTTCGCCCATTTCTAGATCATAAAATTCTAAATCAGCCCCCATAATCTGCAAAGGCACGGGAAAATTAGGATGTAACATCTGATCGTGTAATTTTTGCTTGATGGTTGCCCCGTTGGGGGAGGGAACCCCATAGATTGTAAAAGTATTGCCCCTGATAAAAGCGGGCATAAAAAAAGGAAAACCCTGAATATGATCCCAATGGGAGTGGCTGAAAAATAAATGCGCTTTCGCTGGACTTTCTGCCATCAAAGACTGTCCTAGTATGCGTAACCCCGTACCACCGTCAAAGATTAATCTTTCTCTACCGACTTGCATCTCCACACAGGAAGTATTACCACCATAACGAACGGTTTCCGAACCCGGACAGGGAATACTTCCCCGTACTCCCCAAAATTTGATCTGGAAGCAGTTGTAGGGCATATCAGAGGTTTCTCTACTTGTGCTAATGGGCTAACAGATCAGATTAGCACTCTTCCAAAATCAAGGCGGTGACTTTATCTCTAAGCTCTTGACTATCTAAATTACTCGTTAAGATTGCAGGGGAGTGCCGGAGCTGCGGAGCAGGGAGAAGCAGTTCGAGCATTTGTACTAAAATTTCCCCTACGCAGTTTAAATTCAGTACAGCTTAACACAACGATCTATGATTAAGGGGTGAGGTTCGTCACTTTTGCAAGAGCCAAGGATGGATTTACAAAAATTCTTAGAAAAACTGCCCCAACAGTATCGGGATTGGGGATCGGCTTTAATGTCGCCTATTTCCGAGCAATTAACCCTTTTAAGCGAAAAAACCGCCTCCTATCCCGATCGCAATCTCTTTCCCCTGCTCAATCTAGCCGTTGCCTGTCTGCAACCGGACGAGGTTTACTGTCAAATTGGCTGTTTTCGTCGCGGTAGTTTAGTCGCCGCTTTCTGCAATCATAGCGATCGCTGCGGTTATGGCGTGGAAGCTTTTTTTAAATACGATCCATCGGGAGAAAAACTAACTATATTATCTGAGGATTTGGAGGATTTTCAACTATCAGAACAGATATTTTTAAGCGATCAAGAAACGGAAACCTTTTTCGATGATCTGGAAGAATTAAACAGTGAAGAAAAGCTGGGAGTTTATTACTATGATGCCGCCGAAGACTATCGCTCTCTCTTTATCTCCTTACTTTTAGCCCAAAAATTCTGGTCTGATTCCGCTTTAATTATCATCAATAAATGTCAGCATCCCGCTCTCCAACAGGCAATAAAAGATTTTACTAAAACCCATCCCCAAGCTCAGATAATTTTAGATGATCAAGTCGCTAATCACGGTTTGCTTGGTTTCAAAAATATTTGTTTATTAGCTTGGAATGCTCCCCCAGGGATAACAGCGCTAAAATCCCCGAAAAAACTGGTTTTAAATGTGGGTTGTGGTCCCTATAATCCCGAAGCTTTACCCCAACTATTCCGCGATGGCAATTGGCAAGAAATTCGCCTCGATATTAATACCGCTGTTAACCCCGATATTTTAGGAACGATTACCGATTTAAGTGCCGTTCCCGATAGCTCCGTCGATGCGGTTTTTTCTAGTCATAATCTAGAACATATTTATCATTACGAAGTTCCCATCGCCCTAGGGGAATTTAAACGCATTCTTAAACCCGAAGGCTTTTTGATGATCGTGGTTCCCGATATGCAAACTGCCGCCGAATTTGTCGCTAGAGGCGATATGGAAAATGAACCTTTATATATTTCTCCAGGAGGTCCGGTGCGGGCTTTATGGATGTTTTACGGCATGGGAACAGAAGTCCCTGGGATGCCCTATATGGCTCATAAAACCGGTTTTACATCTCAAAATCTCAACCAGAAATTACAAGAAGTAAATTTTGCCAGAGTCGAGGTAATTCGCACGGAATTTGAGTTAGTTGCTTTTGGGTATAAATCAGAGATTGGGGATAGGGAAATGGGGGGATAGGGAAATGGGGAAATGGGGAAATGGGGGGATAGGGAAATGGGGGGATAGGGAAATGGGGAAATGGGGAAATTTTAACTAATCCCTCAAAACTCCAAAACCCTAAAACCCCAAAACCCTAAAACCCAACACCCAACACACAACACTCATGTTTACTTCACGGAAGCAGAGGAAAGATTAGCAAAAATTGCCCGCAATTGTGGGGCGATTCTTTCCCTTTGATTGATTAAATAAATACTAACGAGGGTTAAAGATACCCCCAGCCATTGCAATACACTTAACATCTCACCAAGGAATAAATTCCCGAAAGTGAGGGCAAAAACCGGAGTTAAAAAAGTTAAAGAACTTAAACTGGTTAAATTGCCCTTAGCGGCTAAATAAAAGAATACTCCGTAGGCGATCGCACTCCCAAAAATCGTGGCATAACTTAAAGCTAACCAACCATTGAAATCTATATTTTGCCATTGATGGGATTCGGTGAAACCTGAAGCTAAAAATAGCGGCAATCCTCCTAAAATCATGTGCCATCCCGTGGCGCTGACGGGATCCGCATGACGACAGACAAACCGGATTAACACTGTTCCCACCGCCATGGATAGGGAAGCCAAAAGCATGAGCATTTCGCCGCTATTTAGTAATTCCTGCCAGCTAAAGTCAATATTTACCGCTTTTTGTCCAAAAAAGTCATAAAACCATTGATCGGGCAAGCCAATTAAACTAATTCCCCCAATTCCTAAACCCAATCCCAACCATCCCCAGACACCGATAACTTCTTTAAATAGCCAACTGGACATTAAAGCCACCGCTAGGGGTTGCGAATCAATAATTACCGATCCTAACCCCGCCCCAGTGCGATTTAATCCCAATGCCAGAAAACCTTGAAAAAGAGTACCATCCATGAGAGCAAACAGGGCAATCCATAGCCACGCTTGCAGGGTTTTGGGCTGAGGACGACCTAAAAACCAAGCTACCATTAAAACTAACATTCCGGCGGGAACAAGGCGAATTGCCGCCATAAATAGGGGGGTGGTGTGGGGGATAACACCTTTCATCGCTACCATCGCTGTTCCCCAGAGAAAAAACGGTGAGATAAGTAAGAAGGGCGAGGATTTCTTTAAATCTAAGTTTTCCATAGGTAGCGATCGAGTTTTGTAGATAACAAATTTCCCTAATTGTATAGTAGAGACTGGGGATCGGCTCTTAATTCTCTTGACTTTCTTCTAACTGATTTTCCTCTAAATCTGTTATTGGTTTTTCTTCACTCGATCCGATCCAGATCGCAATCATTCCAGCAATAGGAATGGAGAGAAAAATCCCTAATAATCCCGCAATTCTTTCGCCGATAAAGAGAGATAAAAACAAAATTACCGGGTTTAATTCTAGGGCATTGCCCATAACTTTAGGGCGAATAATATTATCTTGAATTTGTACCAAGACAACACAGACAATAAAAGCTTTAACAGCAATTGCTGGTCCCTGGGAGGTAAAAGTCAAGATAGTTACCAACAAAATGCCCAGGGTTGCACCAATACCCGGGATAGCATCGATAACACCAAGAACACCCGCCAAAACTAGCCCATATTTAATTCCCAATAGGGAAAAACTTAAGAAACTCGTCACCGATAAAAAGAGCATTAACAACAGTTGCCCGCGAATAAATCCCAAGAAACTTTGTCGAAAAGACTGGGCAAAACGCTCCCGGTATGCTGGGGGGAGAAGTTGCAAAAAACCTCGCCAGAGTTTATCACCATCGATGAGCATATAAACACTGATCACCGCCCCGAAAACGCCGGTAAAGACACTGGAAAAAACTCCTTGTACGACCGATAAACCCGTGGCTAAACCGGTTTGTAGGGTTCCCACCATTTTATTCAAATCTAATCGATCGAGAAAGTCTTGAAAGGGTAAAAAATCTTTTTGACTCAGGGCATCGGTAAGATTGAATATTAGTCCTTTCCCCTGACTAACTGCTTCTAATCCTATGCCTGTGACTAATCTAAATAGGAGGATAAAAGCTACTAGGGTGGTAATAGCAATGGCTAGTCCTCTCGGTAGATAACGGGATAACCAAACCACGGGATAATTTAATAGGGCAGCCAGGACCGCCGAACCAGTAAAAATAGCGATCGTCCCGTAGAAATAGTTAATTAAGATAATTAGACTCCAGCCACAACCAAATAATAATAGATAGCGCACTAGAATCGAGTTATTCAGAGTTTTCCACAAGGAGCTAGAAGGGGGCATAAATCAAGCCAGAAATAGGATTTTAGCATTTAGAATTGTTTTAACAGAGCTTCCCGCATGACCGAGACGGGGACGGGTTGACCTAACCAGATTTCTAGTGCGATCGCTCCCTGATTAACTAACATTTCTAACCCATCAATAATTCTTATCCCTCTAGTCTGGGCCAACCGGAGAAATTTGGTCGGCCGGGGATTATAAATCAGATCGTATGCGATCGCAGATGAGGGCAAAAGGTCTAATAATTCTAACTCAACTGGGGATTGTTCGCCCTGGGGAGACATTCCGATGGGGGTAGAATTAATCAGGAGTTCTGTGGTGGATAGCAGCCCTTCTAATTCGTCCCAGCCATGCACTTCTAGGAGGTCATAGAGGCTGGTATTCGCCCAACTTTCTTTAAAAGGATCTAATTTCTTTTGATTGCGTCCTACCACATGAATTTGGCCACAGCCCAACTGGGCGCAAGCCACCACTACCGCCCGAGCAGCGCCACCGTTGCCTAAAATAACTGGATTCACCTGACTCCAATCTTTGTCAAGGGATTTCAAGGGTGCGAGAAAGCCATCCACATCGGTATTTGTTCCCTGCCAGCCGGTTTCCGTGCGCCAGACGGTATTAACTGCGCCTACTAGCTTTGCTTTCTCGGTAATTTGCGATAATAAGGGAATAATGGCTAATTTATGGGGAATCGTGACGCTAAAACCCTGTAGATCGATGGCGGACAAACCAGCGATCGCTGTTGCCAAATTTTCCGGAGCGATAGGTAGGGGAAGATAGACATAATTTAGCCCCAAGGCATCGATAGCGGCATTGTGCATGAGGGGAGAAAGAGTATGGCCGATGGGATCGCCGATTACGCCTAATAATTTGGTTTTTCCGTTAATAATGGTCATAAAAAAGGTGGGCTTTCCCCACCAAAGTTTGATCTCAAGGGTAGCCAATGCTCACCTTACTATACTATTTCTTGATTTCCCGGGCCATTTTCAGGAAAGGATTGATATTGTCATCGTTAGCGCGACGAACGTTATCATTAGCAGCGTTAGCCTTACTATTAGCCTCGGAAGTGGCCGATTTTGCCACAATACCGTTATCGGTGACTTTGCTGACTTCCATAGAAGAAATCTGTTTAATCGATTCGCCACCCTTTTTATTCGAGGCAGTTTTCGGGAAAGTACGTCGGATCGTGATCGGTGTCCGCATAAAGTCGATATTACCGAGAGTTTTAGCGTCATCGGGTTCCAAGTAAAAAGCCTCTTTCGGTTCCGGTGCGCTCATATCCATCGGTTCATCGACGTATTTCGTCTTATTGCCAAACAGGCCAAAGAATCCAGCCATTTTCTAGCTCTCCTAAATAAATATATTTACCATAAATTGCTGCTGATTGTTAAATAATATCAATATTTATGACAAAAAGCTAGGTAGCCATCTATCAGTTATCAGTTATCAGTTATCAGTTATCAGATGTGAGTTTTCAGTTCACTGATTACTGATCACTGTTTACTGTTCACTGATAAAACTTCCCCATCACCCCAATCAACGCTGTTCTAACCTACGACTGGCTAGGGACATAGAATAACAGAAAATCCAGTAAATAAACGCCAAAAATAGATAAACCTCTGGATAATCGCCGATAAATTTCGGATTAGCCAAAACCGATCCTGCCATACCCAAGAGGTCCACCAGTCCCACGATCGCCAGTAGGGAAGTATCCTTAAATAAACTGATAAATTGACCAACAATAGCGGGAATGACCGCTTTTAAAGCTTGGGGTAGAACGATCAATAGTAAGACGAAAATCGGTTTTAAACCCAAGGCTTTGGCCGCTTCAATTTGACCCTTGGGAATCGCTTGTAAACCACCGCGGACATTTTCGGCCAGATAGGCTGCCGCAAAAAGGGTGAATCCGGCGATCGCTCTGATCACCCGTTCCGGTCTGGTTCCGACGGGTAAAATTAAGGGTAACATCACCTGAGCCATGAATAAAATTCCCAACAAAGGTAAACCGCGCAATAATTCGATATAGCCAATAGATAGCCAACGAATTGCCGGTAATTCACTCTGTCTCCCTAGGGCTAATAATACCCCCAAGGGGAAAGATAAAATCATGCTGGCGATCGCTACTAATAAAGTTAAGATTAAACCACTGAGATCATCGAGGGGAATTGCCTTTAAAAATAATCCCCCCAATAGTAACCAAGCAATTAAAGGTAAAGTCAATAACCAGATCAATCCCCACCAGCGTCGGAGAAAAGCGGGACAATCGGGGAAGCGACCCCGGTTTAATTGCCAAGAAAACAGCGATAAAGCCGCAATTATCGTTAAAATCAGCCAAATTCGCCATATTGACTCTTCTGGATAACGACCGACCACAAATAAACCGAGATTTTCCGTCACTACAGCCCATTTTGCCTGAGTTATCGCCCAATCGAGAAAACTTAAGCCACCCCAGAGGCAGAGAAATAGACCCGCAAGGGTTAGGATGACGTTGTACCAAGTGTTAAAGAGATTTTTTCTTAACCAGAGTCCCATAAAATTCCCTAACCTCCACAGTGGTTATCATTGTACTTTTTCAGTACAATGGTGCTAAGTAGGAAGGCACAATTATTTGTAGGATGGGTTAGCGCACTTCGTAACCCATGCGGGCGTTGGGTTTCATGCTTCAACCCAACCTACGTTCATCTTATATTTAATTCCACCCACCCACTTATTAGAAAAATTCAGACTGATTTTCGACCATGAACAGTTGCATTTTAATGGCTAAAATTGTCCGTCGTCCCGAATTACGTTATACCCAAGATAATCAAACTCCCTACGCTCAAATGTTAGTCGAGTTTTCTCCCAATCGTGCCGAGGCAACCCCGGCCAATTTAAGGGCCGTAGCTTGGGGAAATTTGGCCTCAGAAGTCGCTCAGAACTATAATGAAGGCGATCAGGTCATTTTGGAAGGCCGTCTCTCCATGCAGACGATCGATCGTCCCGAAGGTTTTAAGGAAAAACGGGCCGAATTAGTCATTAGTCATCTCTATCATCTTGACGGCAGCATGAGTAGCGGTGAAATGACGGCCCCGACTCCAGAAAAAGTCGTGCCAATCAATACCCACAAATCGAATAAAACCCCGGTGGAGAAACCCGTCGCACCTGTCTCCACCGGGGATTTTGAATACGACGCATCCTATGAACTTTCTAATCCTTCCGCTTGGCAACCTAGCGACACACCAGTGGAGGAAAATTTAGACGATATTCCTTTCTAATCACCCCAACAGAATTAATGGCTCTTCTCGATTTTGTCTGATAACTTTTGCTTATGGAATCGTGAAATGCTTATCAGGCAAGACTTTCAGCACTATTTGGCGGATATTCTATCAGTATAGACCTCGTTTCCACACAGAAGGCTAGAAAAAAATAGGCGTGAGGATGTCTTAATGCAAATTACCCTGAACCTACCGGATAACCTCAGCCAAGCCGAAACTTTTAACCAAGGCGACTGGCTTCGGGAGATTGCCATTGCGCTGTTTCAGCAAGAGCGGATTTCCCTCAGTCGCGCCAGTAAAATTGCCGGGATGGAAGTCATGGACTTTCAAAAACTGCTGGCAGATCGCGGTATTTGTGTTCACTACGATGTAGAAGACTTTGAGCAGGATGTTCAACATCTGCGCGATCGAGGCTGGCTATGATCGTCGTCAGGAAAATATCCGCGCCCCCCGCTTCCGCAAAAGCCAGATGTAAGGCATCATAAAACTTAAAACCCAGTTGGGAGGTACGGAGTAGGGGCAATTCATGAATTGCCCCTACTGGCGATGGGCGTTTCCCTCGATAGCATCCAACGGGCAGCTTCTACAGTAGCTTCTTGCCAAAATTCGGCATCAGTAGCAGCTATATCTGAATAATCTATATCAGAATCTTTCATCTGACCAAGGATCTTTAATTGTTCCTCTCTCGACATATTCATAGTAAATAATTACCTAACAATGTTAGCGAAATTTTGAACCCTATTACCGAATCTGACACACCGCGCCACAATCCCTCACGGAAGGCGATAGGTCGCCTGAGAAGCAGTAAAACAGGGGAAAACACCTGAAACTCTTTCCCCTGTGAATCCCTAAGCCAGGGAGAAGAATATAAAGATTTGTTAAATTGTAACTTAAGATACAGTGCGGGGGGGGGTAATGTGTATTGTTTTGCTATCCGCCTTTGGTGTTGGGTTAAGGTATTGCTTAACCTAGCTGCGAGGGGGGCGATCGCACTAGAAAAGCGGTGATCGCCTGACATTTTGGGAAATTTACCAAATTCTTTGAACGGGGTAACGGTCAAATATTTCATCAATGCTCAGAATCGGCATAATTTCGGTTATTGATTGGGATATTAAAAGTCGATCAAAGGGGTCTTTATGATAGTGGGTAAGGGTTGCTATTGTCCAGATATGAGCCAGATCAATAGAAAGTATTTCTAGATTATTAATGGTTATTTGATTTTTAATTAATTCCTGTAAGGATGGGTTAAGTTGTAATTTTCCCAGTAGCAGTTTTATTTGCATTTCCCAGACACTAGCAACGCTTAAACACAAGCGATTATTTCGATCAAATAACAAATCTTGCCCAGTTACTGATAGTTTTTCTGAGTTAATTGACCACCAAATAAAGCTATGGGTATCTAATAAAAGTTGCATGGGTTAAGTTGGCGGCAAGAGTTCATCGGTTAGGGGTTCGTTAAAGTCATCGCTGATCCAGCCTTGACCTTGATATAATCCTGCAATTCTACCTGTTTGGGTTATTTGGGTTTGATGGTGTTGATTGACTATAGATTCCAAAAAATCGAGAATTTCTTGTTGTTGTTGGACAGGTAATGTCTGAAGGGTTTGCAACAAAGGAGAATTGGTATCTAGGTCAGCATTGTTCATAACGATTTGATTTGAGGATTTTGGGGGAATACCTTAAGGATAGCATCGGTTTTCAGAGGTGAGGGGACAAGTTAAGGATGGTGCGCTCGCAACGCGCTCGCTACGCGAGATCGCACTACGGAAGTCGGTTCGGGTTTCTCTGTCTCGTCTTCTGGGGGTTGTTTATTCTGGTTCTGAGTTTTCTTGATAGAGATTAAGAAGGAATTATAAAGATTTATTAAATTGTAGCTTAGGATACAGTGCGGGGGGGGTAATGTGTACCCTTGTCTTTGTTCTAACAATTTCAATGTCTTGAGGTGTCCTAAGTGTTTATAAAACTCGTCAAAAATTCTATTGGGGGAGCCATACTTATCTCTTTGGCAACAATAGGTACTGCTAATGCTCTTCAAATTACACCTATCAGTTATGATATGGAAAATGGAGGCGGAGGAGTGTTTAAATACTGGGATAAGAAATATAATGGCACTGGAAACACGTCGGTAGATTATGCTCCTCTCAGCGGAGGAGTTGGAGATCTAACTGATGGCATAATTCCTACACAAAACTGGAATACTCCAGGTGTAGAAAATGCAGACGGTACAGGACCTTATGTTGGTTGGCAAAACCGGAATCCTGTCATTACTTTTAACTTTGCCGGCCCAGTAAAGATAAACGCAGTTACTGTCTATGTAGATGACTCAAATGGTGCTGGTGCTGTTTCCGTACCGCAAAGTATAGATTTGAGTATGGGTAGCTCTATTTATAATTCGGGAACTCTTGCTGATCCTCCTACTTCAACGCCAACATCCTATACTTTTTCAGGATTAAATTTTAGTGGTAGTTCCCTACAACTTACTCTAAATCGACGCACTGAATGGCTCTTTGCCAGCGAAGTTACTTTTGATGGCGAACTTTTGGGTGGCCAACAAGTCCCCGAACCCTCCTCCATCCTCAGCCTCCTCGCACTCGGCACTCTAGGCACAGCTTCCACCCTCAAGCGCAAACTGAAGCCATCTAAATTGACAGAAAAAGAAACTACAAAAGTCTCCTAAAATCCCCCATAAAACCCCACAGAAACCCCTTCATTAATTGGAGGGGTTTTTGTCATAGGAGCCAGTCGTCGGTCGTTAGGAGAATTGAGATTGATTGTATATACCCCAAAATAGTCCTACTGTTCACTAATTTTACTTTCAGCGAGAATTTCTTGGAGGACGGGGGATAAATTGCTAGTTAAACGACCGGCTCGAATAAATTCAGCGTAGGTATCAGCTTCGATATCTAGGAGGGTTTCCCGAAGTTGTTCCATTGTTAATAGTTGTAATTGGGGATAACTATCGTTCAGAGATTGAATTTCCGCTTCTACAGTCTTTAACTTTTCTTTGACGAGATGCTGCTCATAACTAAAGAATTCCGGGGCAACATCGGGAGATTTATCTAATTTAGAAAGATAGTCTAAAACCCTTTTTAAAGCTACCCGTCGGGCTAAAAGTTCCGCATAGTTTTCTCGAATTGGTTGATCACCGATCAGGTCTAATCTCGATAGGAAAGTTTGAATAGTTAATCCCTGAACCAAAAGGGTAACCTTTGGGGTGGTTGGGTTTCGCTTAAACAATCGAATTGAGCCATTTTCGACCCAGTATTGTTCCGCTCAACCCAACCTACGAGGCTAAATTCGAGTCCGACCCCGATTTTTTGCTCTAATACATAGATTTTGTTAATTTCTAGCATTGGAGTTTCCTCTAAAAGTTCTCTAGATTATTATTGATAAGCTGAATCGTGATCGGAATGTAAAGAAAGTGTTCGTAAATAATCACATTCTCTAGCAGCAATTGCTCTACATTTTTGCGTGATTCTAAAACTGTACAAGTTTTCTCCTTTTTGACCTTTTTTAGAATTAATCTTCTCCCATTTTAATCCTTGATCTTGATATAACTGCTCCCAAGTTAGTTGAGAAATTTTCCTGAAGGTTTTCAGAGCGGATAATGCTTCACTTTTGGGTAAATTGAATAAATCTCGCCGAAAAATCGTCATGATTTTCAAGTTTGCTCTCTAGGGATTCTAGATATGATAACTGCGGTGGATGATTAGCATTCCATGGGAGAGCTTGATCTAATTTTTCTCGAAAAGGCGATCGATTTATCCAGTCTTCGTTTGCGGGAGAGCGAACGAGTAAATTTTGATAAAACTCATTCCACAGTTGACCCCATTCTTTTAGATCGATAACAACTGCCGTTTTTTCTCCTGTTTCATCGACAATATACTGAATACCTTTCATGATTTAAATTGTTGTGAGATGGACATTAACTAATAACTATATTTTAATCGATTCACGAGAAGATATGGATTTTGCAAGTTCTTGTCTAGCATCTTCCGATAGAGAACAACCAAAATCTAGAATCTCGATTAAAACTAACTGATCGTCCTCGGAATAATGTAATATTGTTTTGCCTTCCTCCTCTGCGTAAGCAATTGGATTATTGTTTAACTCAATTAATAAAGCATCCACATCCGGGCTATAGTGTATCTTTTTCATATCGGGATATCCTACCGGGGTAAAGGGTGATGATTAAGAAAAAAGCGCTGAATTCTCGATAAACTACTCGAATCACTAAATTATCATTGAACTTTTTTTGTGCGATTCGCTTGTTGTCTTCAGAGATTTCTATTTTGTCAGGAAATTGTACGGTTTCGAGGATAAATTCAGGAGTGATAAAAATTCCACGAGCGGATAGCAAATTCAATTTGATTCTAGAATGCTCACTAAATCGAACTTCTTTCATTTATCCAACCAATATTATATCGCCAACCTGTAACAGGCATCGAAAACCTATCGATTTTTTCGATAATAATCGCATAACGCACGATTTCTATTCCTCAATTATTTGATTTAATTTTTCCTTGAAAATCGTTTCTACTTCTTTGTCTGACATCGTTTGAGGTGCGGGTTCATCGAATTGGAAGTTTACGAACACGCACAGAGTCATCGCTGATAGTAATTGCCGCACCTTCTGTCAGTTCCGTTTCCACAGTCAGTAAAACATCTAGAAGCCTTTGAGCAACTACATCAGGTCTGGCAGAAGATAACCGTAATGTAATCAAGCTAGGCAGTCCATAATTATTGAGGGCTACCAGTAGGGAAAAATCTAGGTCTTGTGTTAAAATGACTTGACCTTCCACTCTGGCAAGTTCCAAAATCTCGGCATCGGCAGCAGTGGCAGGTAAAAAGTCTGTAGTGCGTACTATGTCGTAGCCCTGTAACCTTAAAGCCGCAACTGTCAAAGGGGAGATATGAACATCAGCCAGTAAACGCAGACTACTCATGCCGAAGTGAAGCTAACGATATAATCGGATACAGCCCAAGCTGCATAATTAAGAGCCTGACGAATATCTTCCTCCTCTAACTCTGGATAAGCTTCTAAGACTTCCTGAATAGATAACTGACTAGCCAACAGTTTCAAAACAAATCCCACAGTGATACGCATTCCTCGAATTGTTGGCTGTCCAAGACATATTTGTGGATTAACAGTAATACGGTCTAGCTCTTTAATCACTGTGGAACTCCTGAGATAAACTCCTCTTATATTGTTACATACAGCAATGAATTGTTATCGCTTTAACTCTTGTGTCGGCAATGAATTGGCAATTAATCAGAAATTAATATAAGCAATTATTGTAGGTTGGGTTGAGCGAAACAATACTGGGTCGAAAATGGCTCAATTCGATTGTTTAAGCGAAACCCAACAACCCCAAAGGTTACTCTTTGTTGGGTTTCCTTGCGTCAACCCAACCTACGATGTAACTTAAAAATTGGCTGTTACCTTTATATGTTACATTTTACAAGTCTCGACGCGAGAGAAGAGACGACCACCCCGCACACCCACCCGACACCCACACCACACGACCTTATGGGAGGTGTCCAAGGGGTGCTTTTAGGTCAAAAGTAACATTATTGTAGTATATCCAGCTTTTATTCACTCGCCAGCCTACTCTATCTCCGAAAGCGTTCCAAACTCTTTCATTATACTGCCGCGTCCCACCAAGTTCGCGGTAAATTTTCGCCTGCACGGAAAAACCAAAGCGACCGCCACTATATTTAACCCATAATTGGTCAATGGTTCGCAAATCCTCGCAGGGAAAATTATCGATATCCTCTACCCGTAGCCATCCCTC
>SFAU01000268.1 GCA_007096045.1 Microcystis novacekii Mn_MB_F_20050700_S1
TTAAGTCACCGATTGGGCGTAAACGCTTTAATGTTTGAGGAGCATTAAATGCAATAACTCATGAAGTTATTATGGTAACAAATGACACTTATATTACAGCAACTCAAGTCTGTGAACTTATTAAAAAAATAGCTGATTTAGGACTAATGATTCCCCTCACTATAGTCTTAGATAATGCCCGCTATCAAAAATGTAAAATTGTTGAGGAATTAGCTCTTTCTTTGTCAATAGAGCTACTCTATCTGCCGTCTTATTCGCCTAATCTAAATTTAATTGAAAGGCGGTGGAAATTAATTGGTCAAGAAGCAATGTTTATATGGTAAATATTATGAAAACTTTTCTGACTTTTCTTCAGCTATTTATGAATGTCTGAATGATGCCCATCTGAAACATAAAAAAGAACTGGATTCCTTGCTGACTCTACGACTCAGATTATGAACGTCTAAAGTATACCCTCCCCCAAAAAAGCCGCTAAACGCAAAATTTTTTTGTCAGGCAATTTTTGAAGTTTTGTAAAGGCTATTGACTTAAAGCCATAATTGTGCATCAAGTTGGGGAGTGGGAGTCGACTTTCCTAATTGCCATCAAATCTTGGACAGAATCAATCCAGCAATTCTCAATTTAAGAATTGACAAGCATTTGAGCGATCAGGAAGAAAATATGGGGAGAATAGGTTCTAGAGATTAGTCGGAAAAATAAGGCTATAGAAGTGATAGGGATGGCCACACTGTTGGGATATTTACAGGGGAGCATCGCTAAAGTGCATTTCTTCCACCCATGACAATTTTCTAGCGATCGAGTGTTTCCACTACCGAAATTCAAGTTTATGATCAAAAGAAATCCTCTCTCAGGTAAGAGCGGTAGTATGGCTTACTCGACACAGCAGTTAATTGAAATCCTCGAGCGAGAAATGCACGCCACTTGCAAAGGGGAACGTCTGTTACTCTCCCCGGCGGAGCGCATTGATCATCCAGCGATCGCCAAGGCGATCAATCTAGAAAAGGTGGGCAAAGTCTTCGCCTATCAGGATTTTCGCCGCCAAGTTCACGATTATCAACAACAATATCAGGTTTCGGGCATTATCTGGCGTGTTTGTCAATGGGGCGATCGCAGTCTCCGTTATCCCGAAATTCATAATCAATTAGTTGCCGTGGAGGGTGACAAGGAAATTCTCATGGCTGCCAAAGCTTCCGTTTTAGAGTTTTGGGACAGTATCACCCCTAATATGAATTTTTGGTGGGCAATTAACTCTCGCCGTCCCATTTCTGCCGATTCTCTAGCCGAATTAGTCGCCCAGTCCGAATGGGCGGAATTAGATGTGGCGCGCACGGAATTATATCTCGGTCTCTGTTGGGGTAATCCTTTAGAACACCAGTATCAATGGGCGCAACCCTTTTCTGGTTGTCATCGCATTATCGCCGCCGTCGATGAACCTAGTTCGATTAAGGTCTGAGGGGGATTGATGTCTTGGGGTGTGGGGAATTGGGGTGTAGGGAGAAAAAAGCTGATCACTGAATACTGACTAAGCTAAACGGCGCTTAACCTGCATGATCCAATAGCTATAACCCTTTTGGAGTCTATATCGGTGATCCGAAGTAAAAGCCGTTTAGCTTACTGATCACTGATTCCTGATCACTGACTTGAAAGAGGGTGTAGGTTGTGGGGTGTGGGGTGTAGGGAAGGAAACCTCTTTCATCTGTGGGGGTGAAAATTTTTTCATCGGGACTGATTACTGATTACTGATCACTGATCACTGATTACTGTCTCCTATTGTAAAGTTTTGTTAATTTTTCTGGGATTAGGGCATTTTGTAAAAATAGATACAGAATTGTATGTTATATATATTAGTGGGTGATTAAAAAAGTTCAAAATGCGATTTGCAGATCGGAGGAAATGATTATGTCTACAGAACAACAAGCTCGCGCCTTAATGATGCGTCACCACCACGCCGTCAAAAATCGTCAACAATCGATGTTAGACAGAAGTGCTTCTGAAATCGGTATTGACAATGACAATGGCTACGGGGAAACTGTTCAACGTCGCTTCTCGGCCGACTTTTCTTCACAAACTTATGATCGCTCTGGTGCTACTCTGAGTTAGGCTCTTAGATTTCGCCAAAGTGTACGCTTTCAATCTTAGAATTAAGTGAACAATCAGCCCACACAAACCGAGATCGGAAGGTGTGGGCTTTCGGTTTTTAGAGATAGGGGTCAGTCCTGGGCCAATTACGGGGTTTCATCGGGATTTATGCCTAATTGCCGTAATTGCGCCGCTAAACGTTCCGCTCGTTGACGTTCGCTTTCAGCCTGTTGATAGGCTGCTTGGGCGCGTTGACGTTCGATTTCAGCATTCTGACGTTCTATTTCGGCTAATTCCGCAGGTAGGAGAATTAAATTGCCGTCTAGGTCATAAAAACGCAGCCAAGGGGCTTCTTCTCGTTGGATGCTGCCCATCCAGACCCCTAACCATAATCCCAAACGCTGACACCATAACCAACCGCGGTGGTCGGGAATAATTTCTTGATAGCATTGATTTGGGTCTAAAGCCCAACCTTGCAGGGAAGTGGCATCAAAGGGATTATAAACGAAGTATTGGGAACAGCGAAAAGTCCGCTCATAGAGGTCTTTTTTGGTAGTTAAATCGATTTTTGCGGTGCTTTCTGACATTAATTCCACGATCACATCGGGATAACGTCCGTTTTCGTCCCAAACCACCCATCCTTGTCGTTTATAACTACCATCGATATCGAGGACAACGAAAAAATCGGGGCCACGAAAATCTTTATTAAAAACCCGCTCACGGCTAAAGTAAATAAACATATTACCGCCAACAAAAAAGTCTTCTCGATCCTGATAGGCTTGTTCGATAGAATCGATTAAGACATTCATGGCCTTGCGGTGACGGTGCGTTTCCAAAGGTTCTCCATCATCAAAAATCAAGTCTTCCGGGGGAATGGGAGGTTCTTCCCAATCGATAACTGGAGGAGTGAGGGGTTGAGTCATCGGGGTTACGTCCGGGATAGAGATGGTTTTATTTTATTTGTAAGACGAGGCGATATTTAGGTTGTCCGGTTCGCAATTTTTCCATCGCTTCATTCACCCGGGAGATAGGATAGGTTTCTGTAACCGGTTCAATGCCATGACGAGCGGCAAATTCAATCATTTTACTGATGGTACTGGGACTACCCAAAGGACTACCAGAAATCGATTTTTGACCCATAATCAAGGGAAAAGCGTAGGTAGCCATGGGTTCAAGAACAACCCCAACAATATGCAGGCGACCTTTGGGACGTAAACAGGCGATATAAAGACCCCAATCGAGATTAACGTTAACGGTGGAGATGATGAAATCGAAGTAATTTTGTACCGATTGCAAGGCTTCGGGGTCTCTGGAATTGATAAAATGAGTCGCACCTAGTTCTTTTGCTTCTGTTTCTTTGTCGGGACTACTGGAAAAAGCGGTTACTTCGCAGCCCCAAGCTTTGAGGAATTTTAAGGCTATATGGCCCAATCCACCAATACCAATGACACCAACTCGGTCCGTGGGTTTAATATCAAATTGAACAATCGGATTAAAGACGGTAATGCCACCACAGAAAAGCGGGCCAGCTTTGGCAGCATCTAACTGGTCCGGCAAGGGAACTAACCAACTATGATGAGCCCGGACTCTTTCGGCAAAACCGCCATGGCGACCGACGATAGTTCCTTCGGCAGTAGCACAAAGGTTTTGATCCCCTGACATACAAGTTTCACAGGTGGAACAGGAACGGGAAAACCAACCAAGACCGACTCTTTGCCCTATCTTTAATTCTTTGACTTTAGCACCAAGAGCGGCGATCGTACCGACCACTTCATGACCGGGGACAAAGGGATAGGTGGTCAGTCCCCAATCGTTATCGAGCATACTTAGGTCGCTGTGGCAGATGCCGCAATATTCCACCTCGATTTCTACATCTTCATCCGCTAATATACCTGGCTCGTAGTCAAAAGGCTCTAGTTTTCCCCCTTTTTCTTGGGCAGCATAGGCTCTAATCATGATTAAGTTCTCTAGAATGGGTTTATTGGTTATTTTATCTTAAATTTATCTGAGTATGGCCTGTCCTAAATGCTGTTCACTTAAGGTATGGGAGAGCCAGAAGTGGGGGAAACAATCCATAACTTGGGAGTTGATCATACTAGACTTCCTGCAAAAGTCTTATTCAGCTACTTGATGATAGCCTAAAGCAAGTTCGTAGTTGTAAATGCCAGCAATTAAATTAAATCTCAGACCAAAACGTCGTCTCCGATTCCTATAT
>SFAU01000269.1 GCA_007096045.1 Microcystis novacekii Mn_MB_F_20050700_S1
AAAATCCATAAATAGAGTATTTAATTGATTAATGCTCATTCTTAATTCTCCTGACTACTGGCTCCTGACTCGGAGACTCCTCACCTAACGGAAGATTTTTGATTTTTGCAAGAGGTCTATTGATGTTTAATTTTGGTGGGTCAAGCAAAATACGATTTGATGGATTCTATTACTCTGAACCCTATGAAGAACACTTTGGGGAAGTAGATTTTCTGCGGTTTTACCGTGACGGTTCTTGCATTAAGCACTGGACTCAATCAAACGACATCAACTTCATCAAGCAGTACATTGACGTAGCAGCAGCTAGACATGGCAAGAACACTATGTCAGGATGGGCTGGAACATTCAGCGTTAATCAAGGCAACCTCTTTATAAACTTACTAGGCCAATTCGGTGGTAAAGAATTTTATGAGGGTGTAATAAGCTAAACGGCTTTTACTTCGGATCACCGATATAGACTCCAAAAGGGTTATAGCTATTGGATCATGCAGGTTAAGCGCCGTTTAGCTTATTGCCAAATGGAGATCTAAAAACTAACTGGCAACTGACTCCTTCCAATCCTTCTTATGGGCCTCGCCATCGTTACCAATTATATTTTTGGTTTCGTCCTCATCGTTTTTGGCATCGATAGTGTGATCGCAGATTGTCTAGAGAGTTTGTAGGGTGGGCAATGCCCACCCTACATTCAAGCTAAAATAGAGCCAAGGAAGTTAGTAGAGAGAGTGTCAGCTATGAGCCAAACCTTACCTAAAACCGTTAATTTCGAGGAATTCGTCCCTTGGCTTCCTGAAAATTATGGAGTGCGTTATGAGCTACACAATGGAAATATTATTGAAATGGCACAACCCGCAGGAGAACACGAAGAAATCAAAGGATTTTTAACTGTTAAACTCAGTGGAATAATTGATAGACTAGGACTTCCTTATTTAATTCCTAACCAAGCGATTGTCAGACCTGCTGGTAAAAATTCTGGTTATTTTCCTGATGTATTAGTGCTAAATCGAACCAAGCTCGCTCAGGAAAAATTATGGAAAAAAGAATCAATCCTTAGTGAGGGTGCATCTATCCCTCTGATCATTGAAGTGGTATCGACTAACTGGCGTGATGATTACTACTTAAAATTTGCTGATTATGAAGAAATGGGTATTCCTGAATATTGGATTGTTGATTATGCAGCCTTGGGTGGGCGTAATTTTCTTGGCACTCCTAAACAACCGACCATCTCTGTTTGTCGCTTAGTTGAGGAAGAATATCAAATTCGACAATTTCGAGACAGTGATCGCCTAATTTCCCAGACTTTCACGGAATTAAATCTCACTGTCAATCAGATTTTCTTAAGTCTGTAGGGTGTGCATCGTCCACCTTACTCTTTTCGCTTTTTTCTTCAGTTTGAGGGGTTGATTTTGCCGCTTAAAATCCGCAATTATTGCCTTTATTTGCTCCATCTGCTTGGTTTTTAAGCCATTAAGCTCAATTTATTTTATTGCTTTCGTGTTCATGTTCTCAAGGTCGTTACTAAGAAAAAATCGTAAACTAAGACGCATTTTAAATGAGAGAAATTTGGGGATCCCTATTTATTTTTTTAGTCTGTCCCATAATCGGTGGACTGCCTCTGATTGATTGGATAAATTATCTCGTAACTGGATGTAAATTATCCCAATTAGGCACTGGTAATATCGGTGTAACTGCCGCTTTTTACCATGGGGGTAAATTAGTGGGAATTTTGGCGGTAATTTCGGAAGCAGCCAAGGGAATTATCGTTATTCTCCTAACCCGTTGCTTTTTTCCCACCGGCTCCCCTTGGGAATTATTAGCTTTAATTGCCCTAGTTATGGGGCGCTATTGGTTAGGAAAAGGTGCAGGAACTACTAATGTTTTCTGGGGATTAATTGTTCACGATTTTGTCGCTGTTTTTCTCACCTCAATCATTAGTGGGATTAGCTTTACTATTTTTCGGGAAAAATCTACAGGTAGATTGGTAGGATTATTTTTATTAGCTTTAATTCTCACCTTGCGCCGTCCCCACGATTCAGGTTATATTATAACTGCCATTGCTTTAGCCTGTTTATTAGGGGCAATTTTTCAAAAAATCGCCGACGATTTAGACTTACCCGAAGCAAGTGTTAACAATGAATCAAAAACTATGTTTCGTTTTTTCCGTGGAGATCGATCGATCCAAACTCTTGATGACAATCTCGCTGCTTCAAAAGTGGGACAAAAGGCCGCCACTCTAGCCGATCTTAAGCGTGCCGGTTATCCCATTCCTAGGGGTTGGGTTTTACCACCGGGGGATGATCCACAACCGTTAATAGAATCTCTTAATCCTGATATTAATCATCCCTTAGTCGTGCGATCTTCCGCTATTGGAGAAGATGGTGAAAACGCTTCATCTGCGGGACAATATACCACAATTCTTAACGTCATCGATCGAGAAAATTTAGCGGCGGCGATTTTAAGTTGCCAAACCTCCTATAATAGTCCTAATGCTGTTAATTATCGACTCGATCGAGGTCAAGAAAACACGGCCATGGCTGTGTTAATTCAAGAACAAATTCGAGGAGTTTTTTCGGGAGTTGCCTTCAGTCGTGATCCGATTAATCCTCTCAGTTTAGATGTGGTTATTGAAGCTTTACCCGGAGATGCCACCAGAGTTGTATCGGGAAGAATCACCCCCGAAAGTTATCGAGTTAATTTAGAAGAAAACATCATCATCGGAGCGGGAGATATTCCCCCGGCTATTATTCAACAGGTAGCTAATCTTTGTCGGCAATTAGAAACCCTTGATCATGGCATTCCCCAAGATATAGAATGGACTCATGACGGACGAAAATTGTGGTTATTACAGTGCCGTCCTATCACTAATTTACAGCCAATTTGGACAAGAAAAATCGCTGCTGAAGTTATCCCTGGAGTGATTCGTCCTTTGCCTTGGTCAATTAATCGTCCTTTAACCTGTGGAGTTTGGGGAGATATTTTCCAGTTAGTTTTAGACAAAAAAGCTCTCGATTTGGATTTCAATGAAACAGCGACTTTACACTATCAAAGAGCCTATTTTAATGCTTCTTTATTAGGAACCATTTTCCGTCGCATGGGATTACCTCCAGACAGCTTAGAATTCCTGACCAAAGGGGCAAAGTTTACCAAACCACCTTTAACGGCAACCTTGGCTAATTCTCCCGGTTTATTGAAACTTTTAGCACGGGAATTACAGTTAGAAAAAGACTTTAGCCAAGATCAAAAAACCTCTTTTATCCCGACGCTCGAAAAAATTAACGCTACTTCCCTAGAAGCTTTATCTTCTGGGGAGATTTTAGAGCAAATTGAAGAAATTTTAACCGTCTTAAAAAAAGCTACCTATTATAGTATTCTTGCCCCCCTTAGCTTCGCTTTGCGTCGCAGTATCTCGCGAGTACCTTTTGAGAAATTGGATAACTCCCAAGCACCAGAAATAGCCTCAATGCGATCGCTATCTGAACTGAGAAAAAATACGCTCGATCGAGATTTTGACTCAGCTTTTTCCCTCTGGTTAGAAACCTACGGTTATTTAAGCGAAGTGGGGACCGATATTTCGATACCGAGATGGCGAGAAAATCCCCCATATCTACTACAACTACCCTTAGATATTCCGGGCAATAATAGCCATAAAAAAGTAAAATCTTCCCACAATGTCCAAAAAAGATTAAATATCAAAAACCAGGTAACTGAAATTTACTCCCGTCTTTTAGCTCACCTACGCTGGCATTTTCTCGCCTTAGAAACCCTCTGGTTACAGCAGCAAATATTATCAGAGACTGGAGATATATTTTATCTAAACTACTCAGAAGTTACCCAGTTAGGTCAGAATAATAAAATCGCTAATCTTAACCAGATTATCCGTCAGCGTCGCCAACAATTCCAAGAAAACTCTCAATTAACCGATATTCCCTATATCGTTTATGGACAACCACCGAAAAGAGAATTTTTAGTTTCAAATTTAACTGCCAAAAAACGCTTACAGGGAATTGCCGCTAGTGGGGGGACAGTGGAGGGACGAGTCAAAATTATGCCAACCTTACAAAATCTAGAAATTGCCCCTAATACTATTCTCGTTATTCCCTATACTGACTCAGGATGGTCCCCTTTATTATCCCAGGCTGTGGGCATTATTGCCGAGGTGGGGGGACAATTATCCCATGGTGCTATCATTGCCAGAGAATACGGAATTCCGGCAGTTATGGATGTGCATAATGCCATGAAATTGTTAAAAGATGGTCAATTAATTCGTCTCGATGGCAGTCAAGGAATTATTGAAATTCTCTAGGCATTAGGGAACAAGCTGTTTGGTATCTAATGCTAAATCCTGTTTAAGAAGAGCGCCGGAGCGGGAAGTGGGAAGTGGGGAAGTGGGGAAGTGGGGAAGTGGGGAAGTGGGGTGTGGGGTGTAGGGTGTATGTAGGGTGTAGGGTGTAGGGTGTAGGGTGTAGGGTGTGGGGAGTTTTCTCAGTGAACTGATAACTGATAACTGATAACTGATAACTGACTTCTAACCCCATGTTGGTTAAAGATAAGCAAAAATTATCTATTGACTCCAAAAACTTGAGAATATTTAAATTAACATTTCGCAATATTTATAAATTCTTAAGAATTAATTGAGAAAGATTTTTATTTAACAACGATGTTGCAATAGTTACAGCGATTTGACATAATTTCATAATCGGCTATTGTGTGCTTTTTTGGGCAGCAACGGTTGAAACCCTTGCCACACCTAGAAGGTGATCCTCATTAAGACAGGTAAATGAGTCAATTTCACCCACAACGATGATCTTTTTTTTGTGTAGTTTTATTGCAAAAAAAAAGTTTTTTTGACAAAAAGCACAAAGTATGCGTTATGAAGTGGGGAAGTGAGGTGGTGGGGAAGTGGGGAAGTGGGGTAGTGGGGAAGTGAGGTGGTGGGGAAGTGGGGAAGTGGGGAAGTGGGGAAGTGAGGTAGTGAGGTGGTGGGGAAGTGGGGAAGTGAGGTAGTGAGGTGGTGGGGAAGTGGGGTAGTGGGGAAGTGGGGAAGTGAGGTGGTGGGGAAGTGGGGAAGTGGGGAAGTGGGGCATTTGGCTGAAATTTCCCTAAACCCCTAAATCCCTATCTCCCGACGACCAGCTACCGACTCCTAACCCCACGAAAAACTTTTTGCCGCAAACCCTACTTAACATCTTCCCCAACAGCCAACCCCTAACGCTCCTTTTGCCGAGGTTATCTGCTATTTTCCAATAAAAACCTTCTTTCTGCCCGAACAATTGCCTCTCTAGTGGCTAAAACTGCTTCTGTATCCACGGAAAGAGAAGTCACACCCCAAGCAATCAGATCATCGATAATTTCAGGATACTGGACGATAGCCATGCCGCAAACGGAACAGGGAATCTGTAAAACTTTTGCTTGGGTGATAATTTGTTGTAAAGCTGTCCTGACTGCGGGATGACGGGCGTTAAAATATTCTGAGAAATGTTCTCGATCGCTACCTAAAAGTAATTGAGTTAAATCATTAGTACCAATAGCGATTAACTGTACCCCCGCTTGCACATAATCCCTCAATTGAAAGATTACCCCTGGGACTTCCACCATTATCCCCAATTGGAAAGAAGGGACTTGAGTGAGTAAAGCCGATTGTACCCGTTGCCGGCAGAAAATAAATTCCTCAACCCCGCGGACAAAGGGAAGCAGTAAATTAATATTGGTGGCGCTGGTGGTTTGTACCCGTCGTAAAGCTTGCAATTCTAGATCGAATAGAGTCGGATCTAAAATATAACCATGGGTTCCCCGACTGTCTTTAGCCGAATGTTGAGCATCAAAAGAACGGTAAAATAAAGGCTTAGGCTGGATACTAAGGGCAAATTGTGCGATTAAATCACTTAATCTCTCGATCAATGCTTCTTGATGCTCTGGTGTTAACCATTCTTCTAGATTGCGCTGAGAAAGTAACTCTAAAATCATCCATTCTGAGCGCAATAAACCGATCCCATCAATAGGCAGATTTTGGATTCTGGCAATACTTTCAGTTTGACTGAGATTAACCATTAAACGGGTGGCAATTGCCGTCCCGTCGATTTCTCTGGGGGGTTGCGGGGGTAAGGAAATCTGTTCCTGAGATGCTAGAGAAATAATTCCCCTCATACCATCTACTAAAATTATCTCTCCTGAGCGGATAATTTCCGTGGCATTTTTCACCCCGACAATGGCAGGAATGGCTAATTCCCGGGCTAAAATAGCACCATGGCTAGTCATTCCCCCCTCTTCCGTGATCATTGCTCGAATTTGGCGTAAATAGGGCAGTTTTTGGGGAGGTAAATTGGCAGTAACCAGAATGCAATCCTGAAAATTTGTCTCTGGGGAGTCGAAATTGCTGATAACTTTTGCCACTCCCGATACCAACCCTGGGGATGCCCCTAATCCTCTTAGGGGATAATGGGAGGTAGTAGCGGTGTTTTCCTGACTGTGGCAGTTGAGAATATAAATTTGACCATCCAGCATCATCAGCCATTCTATGCTGGTTAACGTCGGTTTTTCCGCTAGTAGAGATTGAACCAGTTGACAAAGGCGATCGATGGCGAAATTATCTAAACAGTAGCTCTCCTGTAAACTGGGTGCTAATAATTGTGGTGCGAGCAGATTACTGTCACTATTGAGATAATAAGCGCGGGATTTATTGCCTAATTGCCGACTGCGTAATTGACCGGAGCGATCGATAATATAGGTATCTGGTGCCACTTCTCCATTAACTAAACTGTGTCCTAATCCCCAAACTGACTGAATTTGCCAGTTATCGTCATTAATCAAGACATTTCCCGCACAATTGGCTTTTAAGAGCGGTTGTACCAGTAAGGATAATTGAATTTTTTCTAAACCAATTCCCCTTTTTCGCCAATAAAATAGACTTCTGGCGGTGAATAACTCCGCCCAAGCTTGTTTAAGGGCATTTTCTAGATTATCTGCTTTAATTCCACTGATGGGGGCGGAAAATAAACCGAGAGTTCGCCGAGCCAGATGAGCAGGTAAGGAAAAGCGCCATACTAGGCTATCCATGGATAATTGTGCCACGGCCGCCGTTAGTTCTTCTAACCAGAGCGGAGGAATTTTTGCTTGTAAAATGGCCCGCCGACTTTCTTTGGCGACTAATTGCAGAGCTTTTGGGTTATCTACGTCTAAATAGAGGGAAGACTGGGGAAAATCAGTCAGGAACGAGTCAGTATTGTTGATAGTTTCCAAAAATTCCGCAAAAATGCGGTTAAAAATGGCAAATCCCCTAATAATTGGGTATCCTCGCTGGTGTAATTCACTGGCAATAAAAGCTTTTTCCCCCACCAGGGGGCGATCAGAAGCACTAATGCGATCGAGCCAGCAGAGAATGGTCACGGGATTTATTAAGAATGGTGAAAGGATTGTAAAATCATTGTGTGATTTTTGTCGCTTTTTACTTTTACCTGATAGTTTAACTCACCGTCACTATCTTGAGGATGATCTGGTGTTAGGGAGATGGGGAAGCTGTCTCATCACCCCATCCCCTAACCCCCATCCCCCAACCCCTATCCCCTATCTCCTGATAGCTGATAAGATAGGATTCGGACAATATTCGATCGCTGCGAGAAATTGATGGACACACCTGCGAAAGTTTTGTTAGTGGATGACGAACCGGGGGTTCGTGAATCTGTGCAAGCATATCTACAGTACGGGGATGACTTCGAGGTAAAAACTGCTAGTAATGCTAACGAAGCCTGGGATTTACTCAATCAAGAAATTCCGGAATTAGTCATCTCCGATATTATGATGCCGCAGGTGGATGGCTATCAGTTTCTGAAGAAATTGCGCGAAGATGCTCGTTTTCAGACAATTCCCGTGGTTTTTCTGACAGCAAGGGGGATGACAAGCGATCGCATTCAGGGTTATAATGCCGGTTGTGATGCTTATCTATCCAAACCTTTCGATCCCGAAGAATTAGAAGCATTAATCAAGTCTTTAATCGAGCGCCGTCGTCAATCCTTGCAAGCCACCAGCGAAAACGCTAGATTAGAAGAAATTGCCCGAGATATCCGGGAATTAAAACAGCAGGTGGGACAACAGAACACTTTTACTACTACTCCCCCCCCGATTAAAATTGATCTTACCCCCCGGGAACAAAGTGTTTTAGATCTGGTAGCCGAGGGATTAATGAATAAAGAAATTGCCAGTCGTCTAGAAACCAGCGTCAGAAACGTAGAAAAGTACGTCAGTCGCTTATTTAGTAAGACTGGTACTAATAGTCGCACGGAATTGGTGCGTTTTGCCCTAAAACACGGTTTAACCAGTTAATATAGGAACTAAGTATAAAGTAGCAGACGGGAGTAGTTTATTAACTGACGATGACAAGCAACTGAATTACCGATGGAAAACGTTTCATCAGTTCATCTTATGGCTTCTGGCGTTGAAACAAATTTTGTTTGAGAGCTAACCTTCGAGCAAGAGCAGGGTCTAAGCTGTGAGCAGATTCTGCAACTTTGTGAAACAGGGCAAGCCAAACTCATTATTCCAGTATATAGTCTAGCTGAACCTCACGAAAAACTGACTCGTCAAGCAAAGAGTCGTCGGGAACTTCAACAGTTACTAGATACTCAGTTAAGTCAACTTTCACGCACAGCTTCTTATACAAGTCGGATCAAGAGTATTGTAAAGTTTCAATACAAATATAGTCATATATAGCCAGGCATGGTAATATATAGACAGAAAACTATCAGACTAGGCAAAAAAACAAGAATAAGTTATCGAACGACTTGGAGGTGGTGGAAACAAGGAAATTTAACAGGCTATCAATTGCCTTCTGGTACAATTATCACAACGGATGACAACCCTTCAAAACCCGACGCTGAGTTAAAAGACAACGGATAACAATGTTAGTA
>SFAU01000027.1 GCA_007096045.1 Microcystis novacekii Mn_MB_F_20050700_S1
AAATTATTGGTAAAATTCTAGGTACTGACCACCCTAACTATGCTGAGTCTCTATATAATTTAGCCGTATTATATAGGTCAATGGGACAGTATGAGCAAGCTTTACCTCTCTCTCAACAATCTCTCGAAATTATTGGTAAAATTCTAGGGACTGACCACCCTGACTATGCTACTTGTCTGAATAACTTAGCCCTATTATATCAGTCAATGGGACAGTATGAGCAAGCTTTACCTCTCTCTCAACAAGCTCTCGAAATTCACGGTAAAATTTTAGGTACTGACCACCCTAAGTATTCTACTTGTCTGAATAATTTAGCCCTATTATATCAGTCAATAGGACAGTATGAGCAAGCTTTACCTCTCCATCAACAAGCTCTCGAAATTACTGGTAAAATTCTAGGTCTTGACCACCGTGAATATGCTACTTGTCTGAATAACTTAGCCCTATTATATCAGTCAATGGGACAGTATGAGCAAGCTTTACCTCTCCATCAACAATCTCTCGAAATTCGTGGTAAAAGTTTAGGTACTGACCACCCTGACTATGCTAATTCTCTGAATAATTTAGCCCTTTTATACACAGCAACCAACCGCCCAGAAGAAGCACTAAAACTGATGCAAGAAGCAGCAGATATTGATTTAAAAACTATCTCGAAAATTTTTAGCATCAGCACCGATAAGCAACGCCTCAACTATCTTGCCCAAAACTACTATAAAGTAGAAACATTTCTCTCCCTCGTTTTCCAGCACTTTCCTAATACCCCCGAAGCCGTACAATCTGCCTATAACCTCATCTTAAGACGAAAAGCGATCGCAACTGAAACCGCCATCCAGCAAAAAATCGCCCTATTATCGCAACAATACGCCCATCTTGCCCCCAAACTCCAACAATGGCAACAAATCAGACAACAACTCGCCAAACGCTGTTTTGATATACCCACCCCCGAACAACTTCCCTACTACCAACAAGAAATTAAATCCCTCGAACAACAAGCAGAAAACCTTGAACGAGAATTAAATATCCCCGAACTTAACCTCGAAAAAGAACTGCCAAACGCTGATTTTCGTACCATCGCCTTAGAATTACGCCAAGGAACTACTCTAATTGAATTTATCAGGTTTAATAACTACAATTTTCAGGCAATTCCCGCCAACGGTGACGCTCCATTGTTTCCCCCTCGCTATCTTGCCTTTATCCTACCTGCCCAAGCCCCAGAACAGCTAACTATGATAGATTTAGGAGAAGCTGAACCAATCAACAAATTAGTGAAAGAGTTTCGGGAATCGGTAGAAAACCCACGAGGATTAAGTGTGGCCGTATTTAAGAAAAAAGAGGATATACTGTCAAAAATTGAACTAAGCAAGCTTATTTTTGACAAAATCAAGCCTTATCTCACCCAAGAATTAATTATCTGTCCCGATGGCGAATTAAACTGCTTACCCTTTGAAATTTTACCCACCGATAAAGGCAGCTACTTAATGGATGAATATCGCTGCAACTTCTTAAATGTAGGACGAGATATCCTGCGATTTAAAGCCAAAATTCCCGCCAAAGTCACCGGGTCCCTCGTTATCGCTAACCCTGACTATAACTTAGCCAGTCCCGAAAACACGCCATCAACTGCCGAAAATGAGGAAAAATTCCCCTTTAAACCATCCTTACGCGATTTAGCCACCTCTCGACAAGGACAAATATTCAACCCCCTCCCCGGTACCGAAGTCGAAGGAGAAAAAATCGCTAAAATACTCAGAGTCAAACCCGTTACCGCCGCCAAAGCATTAAAAACCCTCGTCTCCAAAGTCCAAAAATCCCCTTATATTCTCCATATAGCTACTCATGGCTACTTTCTCGGCGATATAACCTCCAATCTAGACACAATTAAACAAAACTTCCTGTTATCCAGTCTTTCCGCCTCAGAAAGATTCCAAGTCGGCACCCTACAAAATCCCCTCTTGCGTTCAGGTTTAGCCTTTGCCGGGGTAAATACCATGTTAAACGGCGGTAAACTACCAAAAGAAGCCGAAGATGGCTTATTAACTGCCTTAGACGTGCAATCTATCAACTTAGCAGGGACAGAGTTAGTCGTTACCTCCGCCTGTGAAACCGCTTTAGGAGACATCTACACCGGGGAAACCCTCATCGGTTTGCGTCGTTCCTTCATCCAAGCAGGAGCAAAAACCGTCATAATCAGCCTTTGGAAAGTGGATGATGTAGCTACCACTATCTTAATGCAGTATTTCTATTATTATCTCCTGAAAGCAAAACTTAGCAAAGCCGAAGCTTTGAGAAAAGCCAAATCTAGCCTCCAGCGTCTCACCATCGCCAAAATGCGTTCCCAATGGCTAACGGAAGATGCCATCAAATCGGCAGAAAAACACAGTATAGGGGTTGCCACCCATTTGCGTGAATTAAGTCAAAAATCTGATTTAGAACGCCCTTATGAAGCTCCTAAGTATTGGGCAGCTTTTATTTGTTTAGGGAATCCAGCCGGTCTTCCGCTTTTACCATTTTGATAGGCGAGCAAGGGACAAAATCTGAAATGAGGAAACTACAATTTCAAGATATCCCTTTATTTTTAGATTAGCCGAACCTCCCCCCCCCTTGCCCCCCGACATCGGGGGGTTGGGGTAGGGTTGATTCAGTAGGGTTGATTCAAGGTAGGGTTGATTCAAGGTAGGGTTGATTCAAGGTAGGGTTGATTCAAGGTAGGGTTGATTCAAGGTAGGGTTGATTCAAGGTAGGGTTGATTCAAGGTAGGGTTGAGGGGGAATCTGAAAGTTAACACCTAACTACTTAGGGTTTGCTGAAAAAGTTGGTTGGTGGGGTTAGGAGGCGGGAGTTTCAGGCTTTGTTGCCCTCTTTTTTAGTACCAGTTTATGTACTACAAGAAGGATAATGCCAGGTTTTTGAAGGTCCCAATCCTATATTCTGGCACTAACATCGGATTTTAACAGGTCAAAAGCCTTATTTTAAAAGGTTTTTAGATTTATTCAGCCAGCCCTATTTAGATAATCAACAGCTTAACATTGCTGTCTTTTCACTGATGACTGATTACTGTTCACTGTTCCCTGAAAAGCTGGACTATTCTACGACAATTCGCCATTCATGAAGTTCGTATTCCACACAACCATTCTCGATTAAAGGATCGCGAACTATAATTGCCTGAGCCTCCTCAAGAGAATCGGCCTTAAATAATAACATTCCGCCGCCCCTTTCTGCCCAATAACCAGTTTTTGCTGCTCGTCCTTGGCTAATTAAATCACGCACATAGTCCTTATGGGCGCTGACATAGCGATCAAAAGTAGCTTTATCAACAATGCCTTTTTCTATCTTGACAAACCAGGGCATAAATTCTCAGTAGGCTAGGACTGATTAACAACCCTATAATTATACCGATTAATCTTGGCCGTCAATGGTGCAATGTAACAGAGCTAAGCTCTTCCTAATTTAAATTGCTTGTTGAGACGAGGCAAGGGGCAAGAGGCACTCATGCAACCCCCCCCAACCCAACCCTAGTAGGGTTGATTCATGAATCAACCCTACCTTGAATCAACCCTACTAGCAGGGGGACGAGGGAGATTCGGCTAATTTAAGAATAAGCGGTTTAAATACGTCTTAGCTTATACAATTAGCTTAGAGTTGTTGAAGACTGCTAGAATCGAGATAAAATCTTCATTGCTCTACCTTGCTTGTTTCCATGAATCAACCCCAGGGATCTCTATTTTTTATCGCGCTTTTGCCGCCGCCAGAAGTACAGGAAATTGCCACAAAAATCAAGTTAGAGTTTGCAGAAATTTACAATAGTCGCGCTGCCCTGAAATCGCCTCCCCACGTCACTCTCCAACCCCCTTTCCGGTGGAATTTAGGACAATTACCGGATTTAGAAAGATGTTTAGAGGAATTTGCCCGCTTGCACTCTCCTCTTCCCCTGATTCTCCAGAATTTTGCCGCCTTTAAACCGCGAGTTATTTATATTAATGTCCAGAAAACCCCGGAATTATTAACCCTGCAAAAACGGCTTTTACAGCAGCTAGAATCTTCTTTGAATATCAGCGATAATGCCTCAAAAAGCCGAGCTTTTGCGCCTCATTTAACCGTTGGCTTCCGAGATTTAACTAAAGATAATTTCTGGAAAGCTTGGTCAAAATATGCTAATCAAGAGCTATTTTTTGAGGTGATGATTAATCAAATTACCCTCCTAATTCATAACGGTAAGCACTGGGAAATTTATCGGCAATTTTCTCTATAATCCAGACCCTTGGGGTTTCCATCTACAGAGGAAGGGGTTCTAGTGCTAAAATAGAAGAGAGCAGCTTTTAAAGCTTAATTTCTGGCTTTTTTGCGAAATTTTAACCTAGATAGCCATTTTATGGCGACTCCGCCCCCCTGAAACCTATGTTACTCAAAAATACCCCGAAAATCTCCCCCAATCTGATCAAACAGCTAGAAGCGATCCTTGGCCAAGATGGTGTCATCCGTCGCAAAGATGAATTACTAACCTACGAGTGCGATGGTATCACAGGATACAGACAAAGACCCGCTCTTGTGGGATTGCCTCGTAGCACCGCAGAAATTGCGGCGGTGGTGAAACTCTGTCACGATAACGAGATTGCCTGGGTAGCGAGGGGGGCAGGAACGGGCTTATCGGGAGGGGCGTTACCCTTAGAAGAGGGGATTCTCATCGTCACGGCGCGGATGAATCAGATTCTGGGGGTTGATTTAGATAATCAAAGGGTGGTGGTGCAGCCCGGGGTGATTAATAATTGGGTGACACAAGCAGTAAGCGGGGCGGGATTTTATTACGCACCGGATCCCTCTAGTCAAATTATCTGCTCGATCGGTGGTAATGTGGCGGAAAATTCCGGCGGGGTTCACTGTTTAAAATACGGTGTCACTACCAATCACGTTATGGGCTTAAAAATAGTCCTTCCCGATGGTTCAATTATCGATGTGGGGGGTGCGGTACCGGAACAACCGGGCTACGATTTAACCGGTTTATTTGTGGGTTCCGAGGGAACTTTAGGCATCGCCACGGAAATCACCTTAAGAATCCTGAAAACTCCCGAATCTATCTGTGTTTTACTGGCCGATTTTACCAGTATCGAGGCGGCGGGCCGAGCGGTGGCGGATATTATTAAATCGGGAATGATTCCGGCGGGGATGGAGATTATGGATAATCTCAGTATCAACGCCGTGGAAGATGTGGTGGCTACTGGCTGTTATCCCCGGGATGCCGAGTCAGTTTTATTAGTAGAATTGGATGGTTTAGGGGTAGAAGTGGCCAGTAATAAACATCGGGTTGCCGAGATTTGCCGTCAAAATGGGGCGAGAAATATCACCACCGCTAATGATGCCGAAACCCGCTTTAAACTCTGGAAGGGCAGAAAAGCGGCTTTTGCGGCGGCGGGGAAAATTAGCCCTAATTATTTTGTGCAAGATGGGGTGATTCCGCGCACTCAATTGGTGTCTGTTCTTCAGGAAATTAAGGCTTTAAGTGAAAAATACGGTTATAAAATCGCCAATGTTTTCCACGCCGGGGATGGCAATTTACACCCGTTGATTCTCTACGATAACAGGGTAGAGGGGGCCTGGGCAGAAGTGGAGGAATTAGGCGGTGAAATTCTCAAGCTTTGTGTGCGGGTTGGGGGCAGTTTATCGGGCGAACATGGCATCGGTATCGATAAAAATTGTTATATGCCGGCCATGTTCAACGAGATTGACTTAGAAACTATGGGCTATGTGCGGGATTGCTTTAATCCCAAAGGTTTGGCTAACCCGGGGAAATTATTCCCCACCCCGCGCACCTGTGGAGAAGCCGCTAATGCCAAAATACAAGGCTTTGCGGGGGTGGATGTGTTTTAGGTTATCGGCAAATATTGACTGACTACTGATTACAGTCCATCTTGGGGTCCTAGGGGCAGATTGATGTTAGGGGGGAAAACTGGCACTTGTCTTTCCAGAAAACGCTGAGTGACTAATTCTCGGAAAATCTCTAGGTCTTTTTGCCATTGTCCTAGATATTGTTTGAGCAGATTCAATCGATCGCTGCCCTCGGCCAGATTATAGTTAAAGTTGCCGGCAAATAATAGCGCCCCTAAAATTTTGCCATCGGGTAATTGCAATTTTGCCTCGTTAATCGCCACGGATAGCTGAGAGGTTTCTAATTGATAAAGTAGATTGATGCTGGCTTGTAGAGGGGCTATACCGAAATTGAGCCAGGGACCGGGGGCCAGAAGAGTTTCGGTGATGTATTTTTTAGCGGCATCGGGGCTACTGGGGAGAGGAACAATAGTTTTTGGGGCGATACTCAGGGCTTGATATTCGGCTAAAGGGAGTTTATCTAGATATAAACCGACAATTTCCGGCAGTTTCAGGTTCAGGCTATCGGGAGAGTTAATTATCTCCACAAAGGTAATTGTCCGGGGTTGGGCGACGATGCTGATGCCATTTTGAAAATTAACTTGAGCGTAATTGGGATTGAGTACCGGCTGGCTATTTAATTCCCAGTCGGGGGGAACTATTCCCGAATATTTGAGGAAATCAACCGTTAGCATGGCGGGATTGAGGCTTTTGGCTGTAATTGCGATGGAAAATTCTTGTATTTCCCGCAAACTAACCAGAGATTGATTGGAGTTATTGTCAGTGGTGGTAATCATCAATTTTCTCCTTGGATATTTAAGTTTTGTCTCTAGGGTGACAGTTAAATTATTCCGGCTCTCGGTGGCTTAGTTACTAATCAACTCAGACACAGGACAAGAGAGCCATTCTAGATAAGTATTACTCAATTCTTTCACGGCTAATTCATAGAATCTCTGACCGTGTTCGGGAGTCGCTAAAGCAGGATTGGAACCCATGCGACCATCGGGATAATTTTGGCGAAAATTAGCCGCACCGTAAATATCATGACCAGAAGCCACTTTTTCCGATAAAAAGGCGTTTTTACGACTTTCAGGGTAAAGATACTGAGTTAACGCCACTTCGCTCGGTGTAGCGTGGGAACCCTCCTGCTCTCCATACAATTCTTTGGCTAAAAGATAAACTTCTCGCACCATAAACCAATTGGCCACTTGACATTTAACCTCGTTTGTGTTAGGCAAATTGAGGGAATCCAAATGATAATAGGTTTCCGAAAAAGCGGCCTTTAGGGTGGCAATATTGCCCCCGTGACCATTAATAAAGAAAAATTGACGAAAACCGGCCCTAGCTAAACAAGTCACATAGTCGAGGATGACTTGAATCAAAGTGCTAGGACGAAGACTAATTGTACCGGGAAAAGCCGTGTGATGTAAGGCCATGCCGACATTTAAGGTCGGTGCTACCATTGCTTGTACCTGTTTCCCTACTCCTTTAGCGATCGCCTCAGCACATAGAGCATCTGTACCAATTAGTCCCGTCGGCCCGTGTTGTTCCGTGGAACCAATAGGAATAATAATTCCCTGAGATTGTTCTAGATAGGATTCCACCTCTAACCAGGTAGATAACTGTAATAACATTCGGCTCTACCCCCCCCGAGTGCAGGTTGACCAATTGAGATAAAATTAGGACGAATAATCAAGTATTTTTATGTTAACCCTTGACACCCCCCCCTTGTCGGCGAGTACGAATTTCGTTCCCAATCATCGGATTTTAATCGTTGAAGACGAAGAAGTGATTCGGGATATGATTATTTTGGCTTTGGAAGAAGAAGGTTATGAGGCGCTCGGTGTTAGTGATGGTCGCGCTGCCCTAGAATTACTGCAAAGTCAAGAATCTAATCACGGTGAATCTCGGTTTGATTTGGTCGTTTTGGATTTAATGTTACCCCAAATCAGTGGTCTTGATATCTGCCGTCTGTTGCGCTATCACGGTAATATTATCCCGATTTTAATCTTAAGTGCTAAGGCCAGCGAAACCGATCGAGTTTTGGGTTTAGAAGTGGGTGCCGATGATTATCTAACTAAACCCTTTAGTATGCGAGAATTAGTCGCTCGTTGTCGCGCTCTGATTCGTCGTCAAGGATTTACTTCCCTAGCTGCCGCTCCCGTGCGGAAATTCCGCGATGTTTTTCTCTATACCCAAGAATGTCGGGTGATGGTGCGAGATGAAGAAATCAACCTTTCTCCTAAAGAATTCCGTCTCCTCGACCTATTTATGAGTTATCCGCGCCGAGTTTGGTCAAGAGAGCAGTTAATTGAACAAATTTGGGGACCAGATTTTTTAGGAGACACTAAAACCGTCGATGTTCACATTCGCTGGTTACGGGAAAAACTGGAAATCGATCCCAGTCAACCGGAATACCTGATTACTGTACGCGGTTTCGGTTATCGTTTTGGCTAGGTGAGCGATTATATTTTCAAGTTTAGCGATCGCTGCTCGCGCAGACAATGACTATTTTCGCTTTTATTTTCGGAGTAGTTTTAGGTTTGAGTATTTGTTATTGGCAAGTCTCACGCTTAAATGGAGAGTTAAAGCGAAACCTGATCGCTCTCTCGGATTCGGTGGATTTATCGGCCTCTTTTCCCGTTACCTCTTTGGTGCGTCGAGAATTACAGTTTCTCTCCCAAAGTCTGCAAGAGCGAGAAAAGAGCTTAGAAATTCAGAAATCCTTGCTAGAACTAGCGCCGATCGCCTATCTTCATATAGATGCCGATAATCAATTACTCTGGTGCAATCAACAGGCAATTACCCTCTTAAAACTCGATCGCTGGCAGCCAGATCAAGTGCGTCTGCTGCTGGAATTGGTACGCTCCTACGAATTAGATCAATTAATTCAAGAAACTCGCCAAAAACAGAGTCCACAGGTGCAAACTTGGACTTTTTACCCGACTAATTATCCTGTCAACTCCATTAGCGATCGCCAAGTGATTGCTCCTAAATCGATTGCCTTGAAGGGTTACGGTTATCCCTTGCCAGAAGGTGAAATCGCTGTATTTATCGAAAATAGACAGCCTTTAGTGGAATTATCGCAAAATCGCGAGCGAGCTTTCTCTGACTTAACTCACGAGTTACGCACTCCCTTAACCTCTATTTCTCTCCTCACCGAAGCTTTACAAAAACGCCTCCAAGCTCCCGAAAGACGCTGGTTAGAACAAATGGCGAAAGAAGTGGAGCGTTTGAGTCAATTAGTCTGCGATTGGCTAGAAATCACTGAATTACAAGCGGATGCGGGGCGATCTTTACAATACCAGATGATTAATCTACAGGCTCTAATCAGCACCGCTTGGCAGACTGTCACCCCAATAGCCGCCCAAAAACAGATTAGCTTAGATTATTCCTCTCCGGTGGATTGGACGGTAGAAGTCGATCGTTCTCGTCTGCTGCAAGTTTTCCTGAATCTCTTTGATAATGCCATTAAGTATAGTCCCGATCAGGGGAAAATACGCCTAGAAATTCGGGAAATATCCGATACTATCGGGGAAAAATGGCTGAAAATTGACGTTATCGACAACGGGAAGGGATTTAACGAAGCGGATCTACCCTACGTTTTTGATCGCCTCTTTCGCGGTGATCCTTCCCGCACCCGTCAAAAACAAGGCAGCAAGGATCATAGTACCGGTTTGGGTTTATCGATTGCTAAAGAGATTATTCAAGCCCATGGCGGTTCGATCGTCGCTCAAAATGATCCTAACACCGGTGGCGCTCGCCTACAAGTCACTCTCCCCCGTCAAAAAAAGGAGATGAGGTGATGGGTGTTAGGGTTTTAGTTGAATTTCCCCCATCCCCTATCCCCCATCCCCTATCCCCTATCCCCCATCCCCTATCCCCTATCCCCTATCCCCTATCCCCCATCCCCCATCCCCTATCCCCCATCCCCTATCCCCTATCCCCCATCCCCCAAAAAATCTGTCAAGTTCTCTAGACAACTGTACAAAATCGAAAATTTTCTTGTTATGACTGTAGAGAAAGAGTAGTTTTATGTTAAGCGAATCCGACCGTGAGCCTATCCAAAGAAACCAATCATCGCGATCGCACCTATTTCGCTCGTTCTCTCCAGCGATTGGAACAGGATGTGCTGAGAATGGGAACCTTGGTCGAAGAATCCTTTCGTCTTAGCCATCAATCCCTTTTTGCTAGGGATTTGGAAATGGCGAAAAAAATCGCCCCCCTTGACAAGGAAATCGATCGCTACTATCGTCAAATCGAGTTAGATTGTGCCACTCTCATGACTCTACAGGCTCCCGTAGCCCAAGATTTGCGGCTTTTAAGTGCTTTTATGCAATTAGTGCGCGATTTAGAACGTATCGGCGATTATGCCAAGGATTTAGCCGAAATAGCTCTCAAATTATTCGCCTATACTCCCCACGATTGTATGGGTGAGATCGAGGCTATGTCCCACCATGCCCAGTATATGTTAGCCACGAGCCTTGTCGCCCTGGCTGACCTCGATCAAGAAGCGGGTCCAAGGGTCAAAGAACTAGATAATACGGTCGATCGAGCCTATGATTATCTCTATCACACTCTCGCCCATCAAAGAGATATTAAGGGTGTGGTGGAACCAATCCTGCTGATGGCTTTACTAATCCGTCATCTGGAACGTATGGCCGATCACGCCACCAATATCGCCCAAAGGGTATCCTACATCGTTACCGGACAGAGAGGCTAAGGGTGTCTAGAACTCTTACCCTCGCTTTTAGCGTTTACGACTCAGGGGGTTAAAAATTTCACTTAACCCCTCTCCCAAGAGGGATAAACCCACCACCATCGTGGTCATTGCTAATCCGGGGAATAAAGTCGTCCACCAGATACCTGTAGATAAATCCGCCAAAGCTTCCTTGAGATCATGACCCCATTCCGGCACTTCTTCTGGTAATCCTAAGCCTAAAAAGCCTAAACCGCCTAAAACCAGGATCGCATCTGCCGCGTTGAGGGTAAACAGAACCGGGACACTCTGGACGACATTAAAGAAAAGATATTTTGATAATATACGACCCGGTGTAGCCCCGATCGCTCGGGCTGCTTCGATAAATAACTCATTTTTAACGCTGGCGGTTTGATTTCTGACCACGCGAAAATATTGGGGAATATAGGCAATACTAACAGCGATCGCTACATTGAGGATACCACGACCCAAAACGAAGGCCAGAGCCACCGATAATAATAACCCCGGCAAGGTGTAGAGGGTATCCATGAGAAAGAGGAGAAGGCGATCGATTTTACCCCCCAAATAACCGCTAATTAGTCCTAAAGGAACCCCGATGACTAAAGATAATCCTGTGGCCAAAAATACCACGGACAAGGCCGCTCGCGCCCCGAATAGGGTGCGGGAAAAGACATCATAACCGCGCACATTTGTCCCGAACCAATGGGCAGAACTGGGGGCTTGTAGGGGATAATTGCTTAAAATGTCGCTTGGATCCTGAATCAGTCCGATCGCTTGCAGAAGGGGCGAAAACAGGGCAATCAGGATAAAAATAATTGTCAATACCAACCCAACCCCTAGGAGCTTAGTGGTTAGGTTGGGTTTCAGAAAAGGATCGATCGGCAATTTCACAGGAGTCATCGACAAAATTTAGCCATTGCATAGAACGCTAATTGTACAAGAGCAGTGTTTTTTCAAACAGCCGGGGCCGAAACGACCATAAACCAGAGCAAGACTGCTAAAGCTAAAACAGTTAGTTTAATCAGGATATAAAGCAGTCCGTTGGGATAAAGGAGATCGTGAAACATATTGCCTCCTCGGGAGAGAGTAGCGATTGTCCCTCTCTATCTTTGATCCTAAGTCTTTTTCTGTTCACCTGACGCACAACTTAACAAAACGTGCGATTATAGGGAAAAAGATTTTTTTTACTAGCTATGGCATTACTGACCACAGGAAAACCATTTATTCGCGATCTGGAACAATACGGCGCTTTAGGCGTTTACGCACCCTTAGAAGGGGGTTACGAGGGACGCTATCAAAGACGTTTACGGGCCACTGGTTATAATGTCCTGCATATCACCGCTAGAGGTCTAGGGGATTTAAGTGCCTATCTTACCGGCATTCATGGAGTCCGTCCCCCCCATTTAGGTAAAAAAAATATTGGTCGGGAAGCAGCCGTGGGACCGGTTTATTTTATTCCTCCCATTGCTACCTATCAATTGGAAAATTTACCTCCCAAATCTAAAGGTTTAGTGATTTGGATTATTGAAAGTTTTGTTTTATCCTCCCAAGAAAAACAATACTTAATTAATCTTAGTCAACAGGAACCCCGGTTAAAATTTGTCCTCGAATTGGGTGGGGAAAGATATTTCCGTTGGCAACCTTTGAGCAAATCTTTAATCGCTGCCTAAATTACCGAAATAACACGGGTACTGAAAGATATCTCCCTCAACCCCTCTCCCCAGAGAGGGATACTTCAATTCTTGAAAGTTTGTTGTTCCTTTCTCACCCTTTAGTAGCTATTCATTTAATTTTCTTAATTTTGCGAGTAGGGAGGCACAATTATTTGTAGGGTGGGTTAGCGCACTTCGTAACCCATGCGGGAGTTGGGTTTCATGCTTCAACCCAACCTACGTTCATCTTATATTTAATTCCACCCACCCACTTAATTTTCTTAATTTCGAGAGTTTGCCTAGGGGAATTTGCAATAATATGGGATATCGTTGCCGCAAAAAACCTAGGAGTTAGATCGTGACAGTAAGAGTTCGTATTGCCCCCAGTCCCACGGGAAATTTACACATTGGAACAGCGCGCACAGCCGTGTTTAACTGGCTTTTTGCCCATCATCACCAGGGTAAATTTATCTTGCGCGTGGAAGATACAGATTTAGAACGTTCTCGACCAGAATATACCGAAAATATTCAAGCGGGACTACAATGGTTAGGATTGAATTGGGATGAAGGTCCTTTTTTTCAAACTCAACGCCTTAATTATTATCGTCAAGCCATTCAAACCCTGCTCGATCGAGGTTTAGCCTATCGTTGTTATTGTACCCCAGAAGAATTGGAAAAAATGCGGGAAGAACAAAAGGCTCGCAATCTTGCCCCCCGTTACGATAATCGTCATCGTTATCTCACCTCTGAACAACAAGCGGAATTCGAGCAAGCGGGGAGAAAAGCAGTAATTCGTTTTATTATTGACGATGATCGAGAAATTATTTGGCAGGATTTAATCCGGGAAAAAGTCATCTGGAAAGGTAGTGATTTAGGGGGCGATATGGTGATCGCTCGTACCTCGGAAAATGCCGAGGAAAAATTCGGTCAGCCTCTCTATAATTTAGCGGTAGTTGTTGATGATATTGATATGGAAATTACCCATGTTATTCGTGGGGAAGATCACATCGCTAATACGGCTAAACAAATTCTTTTATACGAAGCTTTAGGGGCAAAAGTGCCGGAGTTTGCCCACACTCCTTTGATCTTAAATCAGGAGGGTCGTAAGTTATCTAAACGGGATGGAGTCACTTCGATCGATGATTTCCGAAAACTGGGTTTTCTGCCGCAAGCTTTGGTTAATTACATGACTCTCCTCGGTTGGACTCCTCCCGATTCCACTGAAGAAATTTTTACCCTTGAAACGGCCGCTGAAGTGTTTAGTTTAGAACGGGTAAATAAAGCAGGGGCAAAATTTGACTGGACTAAATTGGATTGGATTAATAGTCAATATCTCCATCGTTTAAGCGGTGAGGAATTAGTGCCTTTACTCCTTCCCTACTGGCAAGAAGCAGGGTATAATTTTGATGATGAAAACGATCGAGCTTGGTTGATCGGTTTGGCGACTCTCATCGGTCCGAGTTTAACTCGTTTAAGCGATGCTGTCGCTGAAAGTCGCTTACTTTTAACCCCTGTGGCTAATTATAATCAGGAGGCTTTAAGTCAATTACAATTAGAGGGAGTTAAGGATATTATTAAGGATATTCTCGCCGCTATTACTCCCGATTTGACTGGAGAAGTTGCTAAGGGAATTGTTGAGACAACAACTAAAGCCCATCGGGTTAAAAAAGGTCTAGTAATGAAGTCTCTACGCGCCGCTTTGATGGGGGAGTTACACGGTCCAGATTTAATGCAGTCTTGGCTACTTCTTAATCAAAAAGGTTGGGATATATCCCGTCTTCAGCAAGCAGTAAATAGTTAAATTGATTGGCTATCAGTTATCAGAAAATTTCTCGTATATTAGGGTTGACAAATGCCCTAAGATTGCTATATACTTTCTAGTATAATGGGAATCCGTGTCGCCCTGCATACCCTGCTCGTGATCGATTACTGAGGGGATAGGGGCGGATTTTTCGGTTGTGGCTCTTCTCCACTTTGTGTGATAATTTTTGCTTATGGAATCCTGAAGTGCTTATCGGGCAGAACTTTTATAATAAATCTGGTTATTAAAAACTGATTATTTATTCTCCGTTTTGCATGAGTGCCTCTCCTGATATTTAGCCTATACCCAAGGGATGGCCGTATTACTTCCGACTTGATCACTCAATCCAAGCTTTTGGGGGGTTCTACCCCCCAAACCCCCCGTTGGGGGCGTGGCGCCGCCCCCAAACCCCCGCGCATTAGTTTTTCGGTGGGATGCTTACACGCAGCTGCTGATACATCTGTAATAATTTAAGAGTCACTCCACTTGCGGGAGTGCCTCTCCTGATATGTAGCCTATATTCAACGGATTTAGTATTAGGACTATTTTGCGGAAGAAATTATCAGTATAAAACTCGTTTCCACACAGAAACCAGAATATCCCGATTTTTCCCCTAGCTGTCAGGGACGATCTAGAAACTTTCTTAATTTTTAGGCATTATCCGCAACTTTTCCCTAAATATAGATTTGTTAATCTCCTGACAAAAAGCTATGGGTGAAAAAAAACGAATTGGACTTCTCACCAGTGGTGGCGACTGTGCGGGTTTAAATGCCGCCATTCGTGCCGTTGTCCACCATGCCAGTGGCAATTATGGCTGGGAAGTGGTGGGTATTCGAGAAGCAACTAACGGATTAGTTAGCCGTCCCCCCAAAACCACGATCTTTGATATTGAAGGAGTTGATCGCCTGTTGGTGATGGGGGGAACAATTCTCGGTACTACCAATAAGGGGGATCCCTTCGCTTTCCCGATGCCGGATGGAACCCTGATCGATCGCTCTCAGGACATCATCGACGGCTATCATAGTCTAGGACTGGATGCCCTGATCGGCATCGGTGGCGATGGTAGTCTGGCGATTTTGCGCCGTATTGCCCAACAGGGAGGCATTAATCTGATTGGTATCCCCAAAACCATCGATAATGATGTGGGAGCTACAGAAGTCTCCATCGGCTTCGATACAGCTACTAACATCGCCACAGAAGCCCTTGATCGCCTCCATTTTACCGCCGCTAGTCATAACCGGGTGATGATTCTAGAAGTTATGGGTAGAGATGCCGGCCATATCGCCCTGGCTGCCGGTATTGCGGGGGGGGCCGATATCATTCTCATTCCCGAAATTCCCTACCGATTAGAGAAGGTCTGCGAGAAGATCCGGCAACGGCAGCGTATGGATAAACAGTTTTCTCTGATTATTGTCTCCGAGGCTGTGCGTACCGAAACCGGCGATCGCCTAGTGCAAAAGAAAGCCCTAGGGGAAGATCGTCTCGGGGGTATCGGTCGCTATTTAGCCGAAGAAGTTGCCAGGGAAACCGGGGCCGAAACGAGAGTGACTTTCCTGGGCCACATTCAACGGGGGGGCATTCCTTCTCCAATGGATCGCCTACTGGGGGCGGCTTTTGGCGTGGCGGCCGTGGATCTGATCGCCCGGGGAGAATTCGATCGCATGGTGGCCTGGCAAAATCGGCAAGTGGTCAGTGTTCCCATCGAGGAGGCGATTAAAACCTATCGCATCGTCGATCTCGAAGAAACTTTAGTCAAAACCGCCAGGGGTTTGGGTATTTGTCTAGGGGATTGAGATTAAATCTAGGGGAATTGGTGCGAGAATTAACCCTTAAGTATCGCCCTTTCCCCACTGATTAAAATTATTACAAGTCAAATAAAGATAAACTCTGATAATTATTTTTCGGCAATTTCGCCAGTAAATCTAAATGATTAATAGTTCGGTTAATGTAGCAGAAAGATTGTTAGAAATCAACAATCTTGATCGAGAATTATTTAATTATTTTCAAGACAAATTACTTGATTCTGAGCAATTATCTCGTACTCTAGTGAGTTTTCAAGGCAATAAGAACCAACCAGTTTATCGCTGGTATAAATATAAAGAGGGTTTTTCCGTTGATCTGATAGTTTATCTCCTAGAAAAATATGGTATCAAACAAGGAAAAATACTAGACCCTTTCGCCGGCAGCGGAACAACTTTATTTGCGGCGGCGGCTAGGGGTTTATCAGCAGATGGAATAGAACTATTGCCGATTGGACAGGAATTAATTATTACTAGACAAATTTTAGAAAATGGCTTAAATAGTGATGATATACATCGTCTAGAGTATTGGTCTAACCATAGCCTTTGGCAACAGGTAGATGACAAAGTTAAGTTATTAGAATTACCAATTACTCAAGGAGCATATCCCCAAGAAAATCAGGCTTGTATAGAAAGTTACTTAGGTTTGATTGCCCAAGAGAATGAGCGAGTGCAAGCGATCTTAAAGTTTGCCTTACTTTCTATTCTCGAATCAATTAGCTATACTAGAAAAGATGGTCAATACCTCCGTTGGGATTATCGTTCTGGGAGACAACAGGGCAAAAATATATTTGACAAAGGAAAAATTTTAGACTTTAAAACTGCCCTCCATAGCAAGTTACGAGAAATTCTCGCAGATTTAGAGCCTAGTCAGCAACAATTGGAACTTTTTTCTAGAGATTATACCCAGGGAAAAATTCAACTATATCAAGGTTCTTGTCTTGAGATTTTGCCAGAGATTTCCTCAGAAAAATACGATTCTATTATTACTTCTCCTCCTTATTGTAATCGCTATGATTATACTCGTATCTACGCTTTGGAATTGGCTCTGTTGGGAATAGATCAACTACAATTAAAACAATTACGTCAACAAATGCTTAGTTGCACTGTTGAAAATAAACCCAAAGAGTTACTAAAAATAAATGAACATTGGTCGCCAGCCATTGCCATAACTGAGCGTCAAAAATTATTAGAAAGTGTCCTGGATTATTTAGAGGAATTAAAATCAAGCAAGGCCTTAAATAACCATAATATTCCTCGGATGATCAGGGGGTATTTTCTGGAAATGTCTTGTCTAATTTATGAATGCTTTCGGGTTATGAAATCCTCTGGTATTTTCTGTATGATTAATGATAACGTTCGTTATGGGGGAGCTAGTATTTCTGTAGATTTAATTTTGTCAAAAATCGCCGAAGAAATTGGATTTAAAGTAGAAAATATTTTAGTAGTTCCTCAGGGAAAAGGTAATAGTAGTCAGCAAATGGGATCTCATGGTAGAGAATCTTTAAGAAAATGTATTTATGTGTGGAGAAAGCCTTAATGGAAAAACCCTATCTCTTGCATTTAAACCAAAGTTGTGATTTGGAGACTACCTATGAAGCTATCCGTTCAGGATTTATTGCTCTAGCCTTAGAAAAAAATCAGAGAGCTACTCCTTTAATTGCAGAAGCAAGAACCTTAAAAATTATTGCCCAAACCGTAAACAATCCTAGAGATTTACTAAACATCCCAGATATTCAAGCGGCTTTATTAACTGCATCGGGAATTTCTGATAAAGCTAAAAATTATTTACATCCCCAAGACAAGGTAGAAGCAATTCAAGAATTAATTGTCAATTTTCAGGAACCTGCGGGGACTAATTTTGTCGAGGAGTTAGTCTATAGATTTCTATTGATTCGGGGTGACACTTTAGGAGGAATCATGAGAAACGCAGGTGGCTCCTTAGCTCAAAGTAAATTTACTCGTTCTCTATTAGCAACTTTAAGAGTAGCAGGGATTGCTTATGATTGGCTCAATTCTAGTAATAATCAATGGAGAGAAGCTGAAGAAATGACACCTAATCTAGAAATCTTGGTGAGAGGTGTTAGCTGGTTAAATAACAGCCAACCAAGAACAATAATTTATAATGTCAATGTTCCCATTGTTAATAACAACAATATTGATTTGTGCCTTTTAAAATGTGATTCGACGCAATTAGCTAATCAAAAAACCAAAAAACAAACCTTACAATCTCCTGATTTATACATTGCTTTGGGAGAATTGAAAGGTGGGATTGATCCCGCGGGAGCAGATGAACATTGGAAAACTGCTCGTACTGCTTTGCAGAGAATTGATGATGCTTTTAGAAAAATTTCTAAGCATCCTTATACTTTTTTTATCGGCGCTGCTATTGAAACAAAAATGGCTAGGGAAATTTATCAGCAATTAGAGACGAGAAAACTCACCAATGCCGCTAACTTAACCAATGATAATCAACCGGTTTCAATTATGCGTTGGCTATGCCATCTTTAACCTAGTTAACATCTAGAAAATTACCCCTCAAATAAAGAAGTGATTTCGCCATTAAGATAACTGCTGTAATTAACTTCCGTTATGGCATAGAATTACGATATATATTAAATTTTACGATATCGATCCAAAAAATCTTGTTCTACCACAAGAAAATACTTGTGAGCAATCAATTAATAAAATTTAATGAGTAGAAGCACAGGCAAAAAATAAACCCCCCTCAACTGACTGAATGAAGGGGCATTTCTTGTGTTTTTGGTGGGCAATTCAGCCGACTTTTATGGTTTCTTTTTCTGTAGATTTGGATGGTTTTAGTTTGCGCTTGAGGGTTGAAGCTGCGCCGAGTGTGCCGAGGGCGAGGAGACTGAAAACAGAACTGGATTCTGGTACATTAACTTTACTGAGTTTAATTTCAGTAATCTGAGTGGACCATTCCGTACTACCAGCAGCAAACTCCTGGAAAGTCCAGAAAGTTCTCCCCGTCGGATCAGAAGGGTCGATGCTCCCGAGGACAGTAGCACTGTAGTCGCCCCAGCGGTTGAAGCCACCGCTTGATATTTCGTAAGAGGCAGACCCCTGCTTCAGAAGCAGACGATTACCAAAGGTTGTCGTTCCGCCAGAATCTTCACCCACTACCGCACAACTGCTAATAAATAGGTTAGGTCCCGAACAACTAAAACCGATGACCACTTCCCTTTGATCATTGACCGCGAGGGAGCCATAGTAATAATCTTCTTGTCCAGTCGGATCATAAATTAATCCCTCTTGGCGGAGCGAATTGGTATTAGCATCAATCTCAAACCAGCGCAGTGCCGAAGATGCTCCACTGACAGGACTTTTTACTGTTTGAACACCCCAGAAGGAATTATAGCCTAGAGAGTCGAGTTGATAAACCACATTGGAACTGAAGCGAAGATCTCCCGTATCGACGTTATTGGGTCCGCCTGGTTGTCGCGCCGTCAGCGGATCAACATAGGGGGTAACAGATATCAATCCTCCCGTGGTGCTGAGTGTTGCTGCGCCAGGGTTTCCGGCAATATCTGATCGCTTGAAGAAGCCAGCCGGGGTATTGTAGTCGGATAACAAGGGATGGGGGTTGTTGCGGTTGTCCAGGTCAACCACTGGCTGGACAGTGAAGCCGGTATTATTGGGGGCGTTATTTGGGAAAATTGTCCTGGCGTTGGGGTTTCCTGCTATCAGTTGCGCTTTATCGAAGGTGAGGATGGTTGTTGTGACAGGATCCGAACTAATGGGATACATATTGGCAGAGAGGGTGACACTCTGTCCGTTGAAACCCAGGGTGTCAAAATCAGCCCAGCGGGAGTTAGCGGGAGTATCGCTAGGGATAGCATAGCCATTCCAACCGTCCAGTGGATTGGATGACTTAGAAACAGCAACCAGGAAATTGTTGATCCCCCCAGCATTGTCCACCGACGCAGCAAACCAACGATTGCTGAAGGGGTCGTAATTCACTCTCGGATCGAAAGCGTAACTACCCGCAGGCGTTACCCCAGCATTCTGCCAGAATTGGTCAAGGGAGATGCGGCTTAGAACGGAGCCACTTTTGTTATAGACTGCGTAGGAACCGTTAAACAGCCCGACGATGTGGGGAGCATCTCACCTTTGTAACCCCTAAATCAGGTTTTTATGTCAAGCTATTTTGAAAACCTTGCTAGAAAACAGTTTTAGGGATAAGTATAATTACTCACTTGCATAAATGAGATCCCATTGTATCTGGAGGATAAAAGAAGTCACTTTGGGAGCGGGAAGTTCCCGTGAAGTTTGTTCCCACTGTTACAACTGTTGTTGCTTGTGCTGTCATGGAGATACCAAAAGCACTAAGGCTGAAGATCACCACTGAAGTTAAAGTCGTCTTTACCCGAAAATTTTGCATAAATAAATTTAGCATCCCTTGAACCGACTTTCCGAGAGTCTCATACGTACCCCCAAAAAACTGTATTCTAAGCTAGATTTTAATAAATCTTTACATTTCTTTCCCTAACTATACCCTTGTCTTCATCCCTAAACTGATTAAGCTGCAACCCACATTTCGCACCCTAACTATAACGTCACAATAACTTGATATTATTATTACAATAGTCTCAAAAACAATGATCGAATTAAGTCCCGTCGCCGCTAGAGAAATTGAACGTTGGAGTCAAAGCCGTCGCCTGAGTGGTTCCTATCTGCGTTTGGCAGTAAAAAACGGTGGTTGTTCGGGACTTCACTACCATCTCGAATTAACCGATATTGCGGGAGAAAACGATCGCTTTTATCAAAGTCAGGGCATTAATATTTTAGTCGATCCTGACAGCGATCGCTACCTACAAATTTTAAAATTAGACTATTCAGAGGATCTAATGGGTGGTGGTTTCCGTTTTACCAATGCCAACGCCCAAAATACCTGCGGTTGTGGTCTTTCCTTTAGTGCCTAATTAACTACTCCAAATAGCCAAGACAACTAAAAGCGCATTAACCAGATAAAATGCTCCCACAATCCGGGTTTCCGTCCAACCACTTAATTCTAAATGATGATGAAAAGGAGCCATTTTTAATAATCTTTTGCCCTTGCCATCGGGTCCTTTTGTAGCTTTATAATAGCTAACCTGAGCGATTACCGAAAGAGATTCCAGAAAGAACAGACCACTAATTAAAAATAATCCCCAGAGATGTCCAGTAATTAAACCCACCGCCGCTAAAGCACCTCCCAAAGCGAGGGAACCCGTATCACCCATGAACACTTTAGCGGGGTTGCGGTTATGAAAAATGAAGCCTAGACAAGCACCACTAAAACAAGTGCAGAAAATCCCTAAATCCGGATGGCTAGGAGCGATAATAATGGCTAAACCTAAAAAAGCGATCGCCCCTGTTCCCCCCGCTAATCCATCCACCCCATCGGTGAGATTAGTAGCGTTACTTTCAGCCACAAGGACAAATCCCGCCAAAATCCAGAAGAAAAAGCCCAAAGGAATCACTAATCGACCCCAAAGGCTGATATCGGTACTCACTTGATTGACTAACATCCAGAGGCAAAAAAGCACCGCCCCCGTTATCTGTAAAATTAACTTCATCCGGGGAGATAGGCCTTTATTTGACTTATAACGCAGAATTTGCCAATCATCTAACCAACCGATACCCATGTAAACAAAGGTCAGCAAAGCAACCGCCACCACATTAGGAGCGAATTTAGACCAGATTAAAGCGAAAATAAGGGCTACCGGGACAAAAAAGCTGCCCCCCATCGTCGGGGTTCCTGCTTTCTTTAAATGGGCCTGTGGTCCATCTTCTCGCATAATCTGACCCATTTTCAAGCGCCGTAGCATTGGCACTACCCAGCAACCAAAACCAGCACTAATTAGCGTTGTGGCAATCAGGGGCAGTAACAGGGAATTAGTGGACTGAAAAAAAACTACTAACAGAAATAGTAGTCCCGTTAGTAGAATCAGGAGATGGGTTCCAGTGGGTTTTTTAAAGATAGGGGCGGAAAAAATGTTAGCGTTCACGACTAAAGCGTCAGATAAGGGGAAAATTTGTCAAAGAAGACGGGATTAATCTTCATCTAAGACTAATTCATCCTCGTCGTCATCATAACCGATATCATCGACATCCATGAGTTCAGATAGTTCCACATCTTCTTCGAGAGTCAGATCTGGTTCGGCGATTTTATCCCGGGGAATCATGCGATTATTTTTTTCTAACCACTCGACAATGGAAGCGTCTTTTTTTAGGGGAATAACCGCGGCCGGTTCATAGCGGGGTTCTTGACGAATAGAAGGATTAAGCATAATCACTCGACGATTAACAGCAATCATTTCGAGTTTACCATGTCTTTTAAGGCTCTGATAATCTCTTGATTGGCCGCGGGGAAAGTGTAATTATCTAGTTCGTTGATCGTTACCCAGCGGATTTCTTCACATTCGATCGCCCTCGCTTGGCCGCTGAGATAACGACAGTTATATACCTGTAGATTAACCCGAAAATGACTATAGGTGTGATCGATAGTGATTAAATGACTATCAACTGCGATTTCAATGCCAATTTCTTCTAATATCTCCCGTTTAATACATTCTTGTACCGTTTCATTGCCTTCGATTTTGCCGCCGGGGAATTCCCAAAAACCGCCCAAGAGTCCCTTGGCCAGACGGCGATCGATTAAAATTAAATCTCGATTATCTCTAATTACGGCCACACCGATTTGTTTAGAAGCTAAAGAGTCTGTTTCTGGAAACATAGTGGTTATTAGCGAAAAAATAGGAAAGAATAGTTAAAAACTGACTTTTTGAAAATTGACTCAAAAGATGATATAATCGAGAATTGTACGATTAACGATTAACAATGACAGTCAGTTCCGAATCAAAGTTTATTTTAAAAGTATTGTGGTTAGATCAAAACCTAGCGATCGCTGTGGATCAGGTGGTCGGCAAAGGAACTAGCCCCCTCACCGCTTATTTTTTCTGGCCGCGTCATGATGCTTGGCAACAACTGCAAGAGGAGTTAGAAGCAAAACACTGGATTGATGAGTCCGATCGCGTTGATGTTCTCAACAAAGCCACAGAAGTAATTAATTTTTGGCAAGAGTTACGCAATCAAGGCCGACAAATCCCCATGGCCGATGCACAGTTAAAATTCCCCGAAGTTGTTTTTAGTGGTAGCAATTAATTTATAGCAGTTATCTTAATGGGGAGCGACAAAATCTCCAGTTTTAGGCAACGGAAAACAGGAAACTTTTTCAGTGATCACCGATCAGGAGGATAACAGCGACTTCTTAATAACAGTATTCAGACCTCAAATCTGATAACTGATCACTGATAACTGATCACTGATAACTGATAACTGATCACTGATAACTGATAACTGATAACTGATAACTGATAACTGAAAAAGAATCGGGTAGGTTTATACAAACCCGCCCGATTTTGCTTTAATTTGATTTGGTTGGGTTTAAACCGATACTAAACCGCCAGCGGCCTGGTATCTAGCGCGAGCTTTGCGCCATGCTTGTTGCGCTTGAATAGTTTTACGACGGTCATCCCCTTTACTGGCTTCATCGAGACGGATTTGGGCCTGTTCGTATTCGGTGCGAGCTTTTTCCTTATCGATTTTTGAGCCTAATTCCGCCCCATTAACGAGGACTTTGATCTCATTATTTTCGACTTCGGCAAAACCGCCCAAAACTGCGATATTTTCCCAGTCTTTCCCCGGTCGAATTCGCATTACGCCAATATTCAGGGCAGTTAATAAAGGAGCGTGACCGCTAAGAATACCTAATTGTCCCGTGGAACTGGGTAGGATTACTTCTTCAGCCACGTTATCCCAGACAATGCGATCGGGTGTAATAACCCGTACTGTAATGCTCATGGGTGATAATAACGATAATTTGGGCAGATTTCTGGGTTTAGTAACCGCTAAACGCGGTTACTACTGACTTTTAATTAGCCTTTTTTGAGTTTTGCGCCTTTAGCGATCGCTTCATCGATACTGCCGACCATATAGAACGCTTGTTCGGGTAAGCTATCGAGTTCACCTTTAAGGATCATCTGGAAGCCTTTGATCGTATCAGCGAGGGTAACGTATTTACCCGGGGAACCGGTGAACACTTCGGCCACGAAGAAAGGTTGCGAGAGGAAACGCTCAATTTTGCGAGCGCGGTCAACGGTGAGACGATCTTCTTCCGATAATTCGTCTAAACCGAGAATAGCGATGATGTCCTGTAACTCTTTATAGCGTTGCAGGGTAGATTGGACGGCGCGAGCGGTGCCGTAGTGTTCATCACCGACGATATCAGCTTGGAGCATGGTGCTGGTGGAACCGAGGGGATCTACCGCCGGATAGATACCTTTGGAAGCCAGACCCCGGGATAGTACAGTAGTTCCGTCCAAGTGAGCGAAGGTAGTAGCGGGAGCGGGGTCAGTCAAGTCATCTGCGGGTACATAGACCGCTTGGATGGAAGTGATCGATCCCTCTTTGGTGGAGGTAATCCGCTCTTGCAGGTCGCCTACGTCCGTGCCGAGGGTGGGTTGGTATCCTACCGCAGAAGGCATCCGACCGAGGAGCGCCGATACTTCCGAACCAGCTTGCACGAAACGGAAGATATTATCAACAAATAAGAGTACGTCTTGCTTGTTGACATCGCGGAAATATTCGGCCATGGTCAAAGCGGAGAGACCGACGCGCATTCTCGCTCCGGGGGGTTCGTTCATCTGACCGTAAACGAGGGCGATTTTCGATTCTTCGGGGTTATCAGCGTTGATTACCTTCGATTCGATCATCTCGTTGTAGAGGTCGTTTCCTTCGCGGGTTCTTTCACCCACACCGCCAAAAACCGAGACACCACCGTGTTGAATGGCGATATTGTTGATTAATTCCATCATAATGACGGTTTTGCCCACACCAGCACCCCCAAAGAGGCCGATTTTACCACCTTGACGGTAGGGGGTGAGCAGGTCAATCACCTTGATACCGGTTTCAAAAACCGTCGGTGTTACTTCAAGATCGACTAATTTGGGAGCGGGACGGTGAATAGGAGAGGTTTCGGTGACGTTAACCGGTCCTTTTTCGTCCACGGGTTCACCAAGAACGTTAAAAATCCGACCGAGGGTGCATTTACCCACGGGAACGCTAATCGCTGCGCCGGTATCGACGATATCCATACCGCGCACTAAACCATCGGTGGTACTCATGGCAACGGCCCGCACTTGGTTATCACCGAGTAACTGTTGTACTTCACAAGTAACGGATAAATTTTGACCGGCGGAGTTAGTTCCTTTTACGGTTAAGGCATTATAAATACGGGGCAGGTTGCCACTGGGAAATTCGGCATCGATGACAGGACCGATGATCTGGACGATTTTACCAACGTTAGTTTCTGTTGTCGCTACCATTGTTTATGTCTGCTCTGGGTTTTAGCTGATAACTCCCACAAGGGGAAAGTCTTAATTTTTTGTAAAATTAGCCAATACTCAGCTTATCACGCTAGGGGATCAGATCAGTTATCAGTTATCAGTTACCAGTGATCAGATGTGAGTTTTCCTTGGACAGTCTGAGCGGTGATTGGTATTAAATGGCAATTTTCTGCTTACTGGTTGCTGATCACTGATAAAAAGTAAGGCAGGCCTTAGCCTACCTTAAAACAAAGCGAGGTTGATCAACTTTGGGGATACCGATGCAGTGGATGGAATTGGTCTTTTACCATATATTGTCGATTATAGCAAGGGTTTTGCTGGTTGTATAGATTCAATTAACAAACAATTGTTAGCTTGACCATAGATTTTAGTCTATATGTCGAGCCGCAAGAACTATCTCCTGTCAAATTTTGAAGGGACAACTTGCCGACATTCCGCACATCTTCATATACTTTTATATATTTTTACATTCCCCAAGATGTTTTGACAAAAAACCTTCATTGTAGAAACTACTATTGAGAACATTTTCAATCATTGATTTTTTCTGAGAAAGAAATTTACAATTCTTCACCTTGATAAAAATCCCTGATTGTAGCTATAATCCTTACTGGCAAAGGGTTGTCAGCAATATATTAGTAAAAATTATCAATTGAATGTTAAGAAGTGCGGAAAGTGGGTATAACAGCGGTCGATAGAACTCTAGCTTATTTGCCCACATCTACTGCTTTTTGGTCTTCATCTCTAAATCCAGTCAAAAACCCTCTCTTCGGGGAGAGGGTGAATTAGATTTAGGAATTTTCCTCTAATCCAAAAACGCGATTAAAAGCTTTCAAAACTTTATAACCAGAATCGATCGATTCTAAGGGATCTTTCCGCAAACGGTGACGTAAACAGAGAACAATTACCCGACGGATATCATCTACCGTCACAGTTGTCCGTCCTTCCAAAGCGGCCAGAGCTTTAGCGGCGCGATTGGTAACGATATCGCCGCGCAATCCATCCACGTCTAACTCGGAACAAACCTCGGAAATTTTCACCCGCAGATCGTAATCAAGCTCAACGGAAGGCAAAAGATTTTGGGCCTCCACTAGCTTTCTTTGCAGTTCTTCCTGTTCTAAGTTATATTTCTCTAAAAACGAGAGGGGATTGCCATCAAATTCCGCACGCTGTTCCACGATTTTGACCCGTAGAGGTGGTTCTTTGACGGTGTGAATCTCCGCGTGCATTCCGAAGCGATCAAGCAGTTGTGGGCGCAATTCTCCCTCTTCTGGGTTGCCCGATCCCACCAAAACAAACCGGGCCGGGTGACGGATGGAAATTCCTTCCCGTTCCACCGTATTCCAACCACTAGCGGCCGAATCCAATAGCACATCGACGAGGTGATCGTCAAGTAAATTGACTTCATCCACATAAAGAATGCCGCGGTTAGCTTTGGCCAGCAAACCCGGTTCAAAAGCTTTTACCCCTTCTGACAGGGCCTTTTCGATGTCAATCGTACCACAGACCCGATCCTCCGTCGCACCGAGGGGCAGATCCACCATCGTGACTTTTTTCTTGGCAATGGTCAAGGGAATGGCCTCGTCCACCTTTTGCCGCACCTCATCGCTCATTAAATCGGGATCATTGGGGTCAGAATTAAAGGGATCGTTAGCAACTACGTCAATTTCTGGTAAAAGGTCGGCTAAAGCCCTAATTGTGGTCGATTTTCCCGTACCTCGATCCCCCATAATCATCACCCCGCCAATTTTGGGGTCGATGACGTTGAGCATTAGGGATAATTTCATTTCTTCCTGGCCGACAATAGCGGTGAAGGGAAAAACCACGCGGCGAGTTTTCGGAGGAGCTTGGGGAGTCACGGTCATAAGTGGATTCAAAAGTCAAGAGTTGTTGCGTAAAGAATTATATCTAGTGTGGGTTCTAGCCGTCAGCTTTCAGCAAATCTTTATCATTGTAGGTCTTTTTCCCTGCTTTTTAGTATCCAGCGCCAGAGGGGATGATGCGGCCCTTTGGCCCGAATTTTCTGCACCTGTTGCTCTAAGCGCAGTTTTTCTCTGGGGGAAAGTCCTAAAATAATATTGCGACTTTGCCAGACTAACACTGCTCCTGTAATGGCAACACAAAAGGCTAGACCGATAGAAGGCCAGTAATTGAAAGCTAAAGCGTATCTTAGGGCTGTCCAAGTAAAATACTGCCGCATTAAGGCTATATCATCCCATAAAACCGATAAACTAACCGAACCAATCCCTAACCAACAACCCAACACGAATAACCAACGACCCCACACTGTCAGTCGATGTAATCTTTGGACTTGTTGCTGTAGTTCAGAATCGGCCATTTCAGTAATCAGTGAGCAGTAAATAGTAATCAGTAAACAGTAACCTGATAACTGAATTATCCCTTGACAATTGCCCCAAAATCTGCTAGAACTCGGGCGTGATTTCGCAGTAAACCCAAGAGATTTAAACGATTGCGACGGACAGATTCTTTTTCTGCCATGACTAACACACTATTTTCGCCATCAAAAAAGTCAGCCACCACGGGAGAAATTGCCGTTAAAGCAGTGACGAGACGCTGATAATCTCTTTGCTCTCTTGCGCTGATAGTTTCGGGAATTAGGGCAATTAAAGCATCATAAAATGCTTGTTCCGAGGATTGTTCAAATAACTTCCTATCGATGATTCCCTTGGTTTCTAGGGTAGTTGTATCTAAATCTCCTTTTTGTGCTAAACGGGTCGAGCGATTGACGGTTTCATAGATGTTGGCTAACTGACCATCCTGACGAATTTGGCATAAAAAGCGGGCGCGTTCACGGGTGTCTAATAAATTTTCTAAAGCGCGAGACTTATACTCTGGATCGTTTTCCCCCAAAACTGCATTAACGAGATCATAATCTATCCTCAAATCATCAATTAAGAGAGTTTGCAGACGTTGTAAAAAGAAATCTTTAATCAGATTGACTGGGTTAGGTTTATCGGGATGACTGGTGACAAAATCCTTAGCTATTTGCTCAATTAATGCCAAAAGATTGAGATTAAAATTGGCTGACCAGATAATACTAATTATTGCATTGGCAGCCCGACGGAGAGCGAAGGGATCTGAGGAACCAGTGGGTAGCATTCCCAGTCCAAAAATACCGACTAAAGTATCTAATCGATCGGCTATTCCCACCACTTGACCGGTGATTGTTTCCGGGAGTATATCCCCAGCATTGCGAGGTAGATAATGTTCAAAAATACCCCGGGCAACTATAGCCGATTCGCCACTAATTAAAGCATATTTTTCGGCCATTACTCCCTGTAATTCGGGAAATTCATAGACCATTTGGGTAACTAAATCCGCTTTACAAAGCATGGCAGTGGACTCTATATCACTGCGACTTTGTTCATCGAGATTTAACTGTTCGACGATCATCTGGGCAATTTCCATAATCCGATCAACTTTATCGCGCATGGTTCCCAATTCTTCTTGGAAAGTGACGGTTTCCAGTTGGGGAAGGAAACTATCTAAGGGTTCATCACAATCGGCAGTATAGAAAAATCTGGCATCAGCTAACCGTGCGCGGATAACCCTTTCATTTCCTGCGGAGATAATCTCAGATTTCTGGGGATCGCCATTGGAAATAGTGATAAAATAGGGGGACAAACCCTGGGGAGTTTTCACTGGGAAATAACGCTGGTGTGTCACCATTACAGTAATAATTACTTCTGGGGGTAATTCCAGAAATTCATCGTCAAATTTGCCAACAATTGCCGTGGGATATTCGACTAAGTTAGTCACTTCTGCTAATAAATCTGCGGGAATTTCTGCCACTCCCTCCAGTTTTTTGGCCAGGGTAGTAATCTGAGCGGTAATTATCTGTTGACGCGCTTGCGGATCCGCTTCCACAAAAATTGATCGCAAACTGGTTAAATATGCTTGGGGATGACTAATAGCTAAGGATTGCGGGTGTAGAATGCGATGACCAAAAGTTAAGCGATCGCTGATTAAAGTAGTAGAGCCATTAATTAATTCTAGGGGCAAAACTTCCCCATCCACTAAAGTTAATAACCAACGAATTGGCCGGGGAAATCTTAAATCTCCATCTCCCCAACGCATAAAACGTCTTCCTTCCAAACGGGTAATCCATTGGGGAATTAATTCGGTTAAAATCTCCGCTGTTTGACGACCCGGAATCGTTTTTTCAATATAGACAAATTCTCCTTTGTCTGTGGCACGAATGGAGAAAGCAGCGGTGCTAACTCCCTGTTTTCGAGCAAAACCCTCACCAGCGGGGGTAATTTGGCCATTTTTGTAGGCGGTACTAACTGGCGGTCCTTTTATCTCCTCGCTGCGAGCTTCTTGCTCCGTTGGCAATCCTGTGATTAACACGGCCAAACGGCGCGGAGTTCCGTAAACTTGAATAGCAGTCGCATCCAGAGATTCCGTCTCTAAACTCTTGCTAACTCTTTCCTGCAACTGTGCGATCGCGCTATCGACAAAATCTGCGGGTAGTTCTTCTGTACCGACTTCAAGTAAAAAATCCATCTGATTGATTGGCCGTGTTTATGCTTCACCAATCATCTAGGCTATCACAGAAGCCGTGTCCTTAGTTTTTGACTGGTGTTGTTCGACTTTTTGGGTTAGGGTGAAAGATGCAGCAAATTGGAATCAGCGACGATGGGAAAGATTAATTTATTAGTCAGTGCCACTTCTGAGGATTGGATAGAACAGGCAATTAATAATTTAGGGATTATTCTGCTCGATCATTCCCATTGTGAGCGAAAAGCGGCAGGAGTGGCCTTAAATCTCATGTTTCGTTATCCTTCCTACGCTTCCCTCGTGCGGAAATTAACGGCGATCGCACAAGAGGAATTAGAACATTTTGAACAGGTAAATCAATGGTTGGATAAATGGGGAATTCCCCTCGCTCCCTTGAATTCTCCCCCTTATGGTGCTAAATTAAAGGCGCAGATTCGTCACCAAGAACCCGATCGCCTTTTGGATTCTCTGTTAATATCAGCTTTAATCGAGGCGCGTTCCCACGAAAGATTGGGTTTATTGGGAGAATATTGTCCCGATCCTCAATTAGCTCAATTTTATCGCGGTTTAATGGCTTCCGAAGCCCGTCATTATGGTATTTATTGGTTATTAGCCGGAGATTATTTTGAACGTACAGTGATCGAGCAACGTTTAGCAACCCTAGCGGCGATCGAAAGTGAGATTTTAGCCAATCTGCACCCAGAACCTCGTATTCATAGTTGATTGCACTAATAGAGACAATGGCTGCAGCTCACATTTGCAGAAATACGGACAATTAGCAATTATCAGTGACTCTTAAATTACTACAAATATATCGGCAGCTGCCTGTAAGCATCCCACCGAAAAACTAAGGCGCTTGCGTCCCCAACGGGTAGGGTTGATTCATGAATCAACCCTACCATGAATCAACCCTACCATGAATCAACCCTACCATGAATCAACCCTACCATGAATCAACCCTACCATGAATCAACCCTACCATGAATCAACCAATTTTAGAAGATAGTTTCCCTTTAAAAATCCCAACTTAGTAGATTTACAAAAATGAGATGCACCCAGGGACAAACCCTATCTAAATTACTCGTTCAACTCAATTTCTCTCTTAGAAAAGGGTAAATCTTGATTAATTGCCTCAATTTCTTCCAGTTCCATTTGATTAATTTCCTGGATATAATTGCGGAGAATTTGAGTCATTTTGCCATGATAGAAACGGTGTAAACTATGATTAGCAGTAGCGGGAAAACCCCGTCTTTTCTTGTGTTGTCCTCCCGCACCGGGGTCAAACATGGTAATATTTTGACTAATTGCCCAATCGATCGGTTGATAGTAACAAGCTTCAAAATGTAAACAGTCGTACTCTTGAAAACTACCCCAGTAACGACCATAAAGATTAGTATCTTTGCGAATACAAAAAGATAAACCCACCGGTTTAGTATCCTTTTCATTCTGGTAGGCAGTAATCAAAACCACTCGCTGACGATAATTCGGATATAATTGTTCAAAAAATTTGTGGGTCAGATATTTACTTCCCCAGTAAAATTTATCACAGGTACTGCTATAAAACCGATAAATTAACGGGAACAAATGATGGGGAATTTCCTCGGCAGCCAGAGTTTTAATAATTAACCCCGCATTAGTCACCGCTTTCCGTTCTCGTTTAATATTGCGGCGTTGATTAGCATTAAAAACCGTCAGATAATCTTCAAAACTTTGAAACCCTTTGTTATTCCAAATATAACTATGGTGTAACCAGGGAGTAAAGCCAAAATTTTCCATTAAAATTCGCCATTGGGTATCCACAAAAAGAAAATGACAACCAGACAGATTATTTTGATCACAAAAATGATCAATTGCCGCTATCATTAAAGCAGTAATCTCCAGTTCATTTTCCCCCGGAGCAATTAAAAAACGATAACCTACCGCCGGAGTAAAAGGGGTCATTCCTAACAGTTTCGGATAGTATCTAATCCCCAAACGATGGGAAAGATCTGCCCATTGGTGGTCAAAGACAAATTCACCGTAACTATGACTTTTAATATACAAAGGAGCGGCGGCAATTAACTCAGCACCGCGCCAAACTGTTAGATGAGCAGGTTGCCACCCGGTGCGTCCCGTGGCACTGCCAGAAGTTTCGATATTATGTAACCATTGCCACTCTAGAAAGGGAGTAGTTAGGGGTTGAGCGAGAGCATCCCATTTTTGTTGGGGAATCTCACTCATTTTATCAATCCAAGCGACAGAATATTGAGGTTTAAGCTGTTCTACCATGGGACAAGATACGTCAACCTTTTTATTTAAGGTAATCTAGTTTTGAGATTTGTGGGAATCTCGTTCAAGGGAATAATGCAAGAAAATTTCTTCTTCCAGGGTTTCGACGCTCAAAAGTCGTAATTTTCTGGCAGAATCAGCCAGAAATCCGGTTCCTCCTAGGGGAGTTGCCGCTTTATTGCCTCCTAACAGCAACGGACAAATAGTTAGATAGATTTCATCGATTAAATCTTCAGCTAAAAGAGAGGCAATTAATTCACCTCCTCCCAGAATTGCCAGCTTTTTGATACCTAAAAGGGTAAATTGACTAAAAATAGCCTTCCAATCACCGCAGACTAAGACAAGCTCAAATAAACCCCGATTTTCCCATGTTGCCACTTTTTCCGCTGCCGTGATTAACCAGCGTGGGAAAGGCTGCTGAAAAAATTTCATCCGGGGGTCAAGCTGGCCCGAATGAGAACAAACGATCTGAATCGGCTGCGGAGATAATCCCCGTTGTTGACGGTATGCGAGAAAATCGCCATGACGAATAGGAAGACTGGTGTGATAAGCGCGCAGGGTGTTAGCACCGAATAAGGTGGCATCCATGCGCGATAAATGTTGTTCTAGACGCATTTTATCGGTAGCAGAAGCAAATCTGGCCGCTGACTGGTAGGCGTCGGCAATTTTACCATCGGCACTCATGGCTAAAATAACTGTGGTGTGAGGACGATTCATGGCAAATGATGAGGGATATCACCCAGTCCGATTGGTTAATAGGCTAGTATAGTCTAGTGTTTGATGGCAAGAATCAAACCAATTTCTGCCTATGCCTATCGGTCAATCCTCCTTTCGTCGTATTCTGCTCTCTCGCTTACTTTTAGTCAGTGTACCTGTACTACTAATGGGAGTTTATGTCACCTATCGTAAGGCGCGATCGGCTTTTTTGGAAACGGCCCGTCAAAATCTCACCGAAAGTGCCATCAGAAAAGCAGACAATATTGAGCAATCAATTCAATTTTTGCAGGCTAATCTTATCACTGCGGGTGAAAGTCTGGTTTTAAAACAGGGAACCTTAGCCGAAAAAGAAGCTTTTTTACAACAATTCACAGAGCGGCTTCCTAATAAGATTAACTGTGTGGAATTAATTGATATTAAGACCAAGAAACCTTTATTAAATCGAGCCTGTGAACCAGAATTTGTCAAAGTTTTTCCTCTAGAAAGATGGAGAAAAAAAAATAGTTTTGCTGGTAATATCGAAAATATTTTAGTTAAAAGTTTACCCCGACAATTTTTAACCAAATCTCCCAATAATAATCGTCAATTAGAATTAGTTTTTGCCGTTCCCATCTACGATAATCAAGGACAATTACAATCTAGTCTGATTCTGCAAGCTTCTCTACTTTACGGTGAGAAGGTTTTACCCGGTTCTTTGTCAGGTTATCCCGTGGTTATTTCTGAAAATGGCATTATTCTCGCTCATCCCTATTTTGATCGCATTGGTAGCCATATCAGTCAAGAAGCTGATGCTGAACGCTTAAATAGTATTATCAATAATGCTATCCGGGGAAAACAAAATTTCTTGCATTTATTTTCTTTCGAGAAAGATGGCAAAGAATTAGTCGCCGGTTATAGTTCCCTCCCCAGTCCAGTTACGGGAGAATCATCTCAACAATGGGTAGTTTTAGCCATTAGTCCCCTCTCTCAATCTCTCGCTCCTCTACAACAAATTTGGGAGGCAATTTTTTATCTGATTTCTGGTTTATTATTAGCTTATTTATTAGCTATTATACTGATCACCAGGGATTTAGCCATACCTTTAGAAAAACTGCGAGATTATGCCTTAAATATTCAAAAAATTCCTTCGCAAAAGATTATACCACAAAACTTTAATATTCGAGAAATTAATCAGTTAGCCTCGGCCCTAGAGGAAATGCTCGAACGTTTACGTCTTTGGGGAGAGGAAATAGTTAAAAGTCGGCAAGAAGCGGAAAATGCTAATCAATTAAAAAACCAATTTTTGGCGAATACTTCCCACGAATTACGCACCCCTCTCAATGGTATTATTGGCTCAATTCGTTGCGTTATGGATGGATTTTGTAATAGTGAGGAGGAGGAAAAAGAATATCTGCAACAAGCGGATAATGCAGCCGTACATCTTTTGGAAATTATTGATGATATTCTCAGTATTGCTAAAATAGAAGCAGGCAAACTTTCCGTTCATCCTCAACCAGTATATTTACATCAAATTATCAATGAAGTTATTAATTTACAAACAGCATCCCTGCAACGTAAGTGCTTAAAATTAAATTTACTTTTCTGTCCAGAAAATCCCCTAGTCTATGTTGATACCACTAAATTAAAACAGGTAATTTTGAATGTTATTTCTAACTCAATTAAATTTACTGAGACGGGAACTATTTCTCTGATCACTCACTTAGAACATCCACAGGCTATTATTACTATAATCGATACAGGAATCGGTATAGACCCCCAGCAACAATCAAAATTATTCCGTCCTTTTGTGATGATTGATGGTTCCACAACTAGAAAATTTAGCGGGACGGGTTTGGGATTAGCTATTTCTAAGAATTTGATGAAAATGATGCAGGGAGATATTACTATCTCTAGTCAAGGTCAAGGTTTAGGAACAACTGTGGAAATTATTCTTCCTCTAGTTGGGGAAAAAAAGCTTGATTTTAACCCAGAGGAAAACTTATCTTTGCTGATTCTTCCCTCTGTTAAAAGCTAAAATATCTCTTTTAAGCACTGTAATTTCTGGGTAATTTAGTTTATAATTCCTCTAAACTTTCTACAGGTAAATTAACCACCTGATAAGCACCAAAAACCTCGATCGCATCGGTATAATTTGTTAATTCTTCTAAAGTTTCTGCGATTAAATGCTGTTGATCCAGATTAATCTCTAGATCGATAAAAAATATGTATTCCCCTAAAGATCGTTTAGTTGGTCGCGATTCGATCCGAGATAAATTAAGCTGACGTTTGGCAAAAACTTCTAAGGGTTTGACTAAAGCACCAGGTTGATCTAAAACCCGAAAAGCGAGGGACATTCGCTCCCCTTGGCGATGGGAAGTTAAAGCCATTACCCAAAAACGGGTACAATTATCGGGATAATCATTAATTGGTTGTATTAATATTGGTACATTATACATTTTTGCCGCCCGGGGGGAAGCAATAGCGGCCGAATTAGTCTCTCGATCGAGAATTTGAATCGCTTCTGTGGTAGAATTAGTGGGAATAATCGGCACAGTAGGTAAATTATTTTCTAGCCATTTTTGACATTGAGCTAAAGCTTGGGGATGGGAATAAACGGTTTTAATTTCTGTTAGCGATTGTCGAGGAGATAGAAGTGCATGGGAAATCGGTAAAACTAATTCTTGTTGAATCTGTAACCCAGGTAATTGCCATAAAGCATCAAGAGTCATTACCACACTTCCTTCGGTGGAATTTTCCACTGGGACTACTGCTAAATCGGCCTGATTTTGGACAACCGATCGCAGGGCTAGGGCAATGCTAGGATAGGGTATTAATTGATGAGGCTGGGGTGATAAACTGTTAGCATAGGCTAAAGCGGCTGTTTCTGAATAGGTTCCCACTGGCCCCAGATAAGCGATCTTTACAGTCATTGAATTTATCCCCGCAAGCAATTTTTTCTAGCTATTATTTGTCTATTAACATCCCTGTTTAATTGTATCTCAATTCTGGCAATGTTAAGTAGTCGGACAAAATCGATTTCTTACAGCGTTTCTTATGAAGATGAAGTGTAACCTGCATTTGCTAAGGTCGTTGGCCCCAATTACCCCCCTGTTCAGTTTTATCAATAGCGGGAAAATGACAAAGACATTCAGCCACAGTTTTCAGTTGATAATTGGGTAAAGGAGCAATATAGTAGGGAACCTTTTTAGCTAACTCTAGGGTACAGGTAATTTTTTTAACTTGGCTTTTACCGCCCAAAAATTTACAATCATAACTAGCATTGTGAAAAACCTTTTCTATCCGGTCAACCAACATGATTTTAGTGATAAAATAGTCAGTAAGATCTGGTCGAACGAGAACATCCAAAATTGTCACCCGTTAAGTCCGTGGAATCAGCCAGAATTTAAATCAGAGACAAACGGGGAGTCTGGCTATCGTAATCGGCTACTTCCGTATCTAACCAAAGAATGGGAAAATAACAAAAGTGATCGATCGCATTTCTAATAGCGTCGGATTCCGTTAAATAAGGCATGGTTGCAGAGGCTGAAAAATGTATCAAAAAATCTTGATAGCAATAGATTTGTCCGAGATGGGGGATAGTGTTTTTAAGGAGGCTGTATCCTTAGCCAGTAAGTACGAAGCTAACCTGCTACTACTGCACGTCCTTTCCCCTGAAGAAGATTATAGCCCTTTACCGATTCCACCCAATTTAGCCGATATTTACCCCGCCCAGGGCAATGATCTCACTCTCGATTTTTGGCGGCAACAATGGGAAGAATTTGAGCAGAAAGGGGTGGCAATGTTGCAAAAAAGAGCTAATCAGGCGGGAGAAATGGGTGTAAAGGGAGAATACCGGCAAATTTACGGTCATGCCGCCAAAACTATCTGTAAAGTGGCGCGAGAGGAAAATGTTGATTTAATTGTTATCGGCCGGCGTGGGCGATCGGGTCTAGGAGAGTTATTCTTAGGTAGTGTGAGTAATTATGTTCTCCATCATGCCCCCTGTTCTGTGTTAATTGTTCAACATCATCAGGACTAAAAATTCCTGTTAGCGATTCCCCCCTAAAATCCCCAAACGATTAAAAGGAAAAAAGCGAAAAACCGCCCTACCAATCACGTTATTTTCCGGTAAAAAACCCCAGATATGGGAGTCATTGCTATTATTGCGATTATCTCCCATGACAAATAAATTATTCTCTGGCACGAGCAAAGGCATTAAATTATATTGAGGGGATTCGAGAATATAATCCTCTGACAAAGGTTGATTATTCAGATAAATTTCGCCCTCCTTGACAGCAATCACATCCCCTGGGGTGGCAATCACTCTTTTAATAAAAGCTTGGTCCTTTTGGTATCCCTGTAATTGTAATTGTGCCGGCGGTTCAAAGACGACGATATCCCCCCGTCGAGGAGGATGGAAATCGTAGGAAAGTTTTTCCACCACTAAGCGATCGCCCTGTGCTAAGGTGGGTAACATAGAATCAGAGGGGATAAAACGAGGTTCAGCGACAAAAGTGCGGATCAGTAGGGCTAAAACTAAAGCTATAGTAATAATTTGCAGATTTTCTCGAATAGAAGCCCAAAAACTCTTGGATTTGTCCTTATTAATTTCTTGCTCTTGCATTATTGCCCGGATGATGATTGATGTAACTTAGCTTTCGCTTGCTGCCAGAAAACTGTTAATTCCTCTAGTGTATAGTCATGGAGAGGCTTTTCCGCCACAGATTCCACCAGGGAAAAACGTTGAATAAAACGCAGATTAGTCTCTTGTAAAGCGATACTGGGGTCTAAATCATACCAGCGAGCAAGATTGACAATAGTAAAGAGTAAATCGCCTAATTCGGCCTGTTGATGCTCCTTATCGCCCGATTCTAGGGACTCTTGCCATTCTGCCAACTCTTCGCCAAATTTTTCCCAGACTCCTGCGATATTTTCCCACTCAAAACCGACTCGCGCCGCTTGCCGAGAAATTTTCATCGCCCCGATCAAGGGTGGTAAAGTTTGGGCATAACGGGTTAATTTGCCGCTAATAGTCGGGTCATTTTTTTCCTCAGCTTTGATTTTCTCCCAATTTTGACGCACCTGTTCGGGATTTTCTAGGGATAGATCTGCAAAAACGTGGGGATGACGACGAATTAATTTATCAGTGATGCCCCTAGCCACTTCTTCTAGGCTAAAATTATCCTTATCACTGGCAATTTGGGCTTGTAAAACCACCTGGAGCAGTAAATCGCCTAATTCCTCAGCAATGGCAGTTTTATCACCGCTTTTAATCGCCGCCACCACCTCATAAGCTTCCTCGATAACGTAGGGAATCAGGGTTTCCGGGGTTTGGGCTAAATCCCAAGGACAGCCGCTTTCTGGGTCTCGTAAACGGGCAACAACGGTGATTAAATGGTTTAATGCCTCTAAGATGGCCTTGTAGCGGGGATTGTCGTTTTCTGGAAGGCTAGACATCGATTTTTTCCGGTTTTCTCGCCCATTATACCGGTTATCAGTGATCAGTTATCAGCTCCTGAAGGACGCTACGCGCCCTAAAAAGAAAAAGAGAAACTAGGGACAAGCCCTGATATTAGACCTCTTGCATAAATCAAAAGTCTTCCGTTAGGTGAGGAGTCTC
>SFAU01000270.1 GCA_007096045.1 Microcystis novacekii Mn_MB_F_20050700_S1
TGTGGCATTCCGCTAAAGAATACATAGCTAATCGAGAATTTGAAAATAAAGAAGAACTGGAAAAAGTAGTCAATCAGCTTTTAAATGAAGGGGGATTGATTATTAAATGGAGTAGAAAAATAAAAAATAAGGGTAATGCTGTCAATGTAACTTAAATGCGTAAAAGCTTACGAAGTTTTCCTTTTGGGGAGCCAGTCGCCGGTCGTCAATGCCAAATTAGGTTATACTTCATGTTTATGAAAAAGGCTATAGTAGATTGACAAAAACTAAGACACACCCAACCAGTAGCCTTAAAACAGGAAGAAATTGTGATTATTTTCCGTAAATTTCCCGATTAATTGTCAGCATTTGTGGTCGGATGGCGATCGCTTAGGGTTGACAAATTTAAAAAATGGGGGGATTATCTTGAAGGTAATCCCCCGAAAATTACGATTAATTATCTGTAATCAACCGGTATTTCGCATCCCTGCGGCAATACCATTAATCGTCATTAAAGCGCCCCTTAATAACTCCTCTTTAGAATAGCGGAAATGAATCACACCGGATTGAGCTTGATTGTTGTATTGACGTAAACGCTTGAGGAGAGACACCTGTAGAAAACCGAGGGGAACGATCGAACCGTTGCGTAACTGCACCGAGCGCTGTAAACTCGGATCATTATCTAATAAATGTTTCTCGCCGGTGATCTGGAGAACAATCTCGCTAGTGCGATTATATTCCTCTTTGATCCTTTCAAACAGACGTTGAAAACGTTCTCGATCTTCCTGTTTAGAAAGTTCACTGACGTAGTGATAAGCCATCTGTAGATCCACCTTCGATAGAGTCATTTCTGCCTTAGAAATCACCATCTGGAAGAAGGGCCACTTGTGATAAAAATGGCGCAACAATTCTAAATTTCGGTTAGGAGAATCATCGAGAAACATCTGTAAAGCTGTCCCTAAACCATACCAAGCTGGTAAAAGAAAACGGGTTTGCGTCCAACTAAATACCCAGGGAATTGCCCGCAGGGTACTTAAATCCTGTTGACCACTTTTCCGGCGGGCCGGTCGGGAACTAATCTGTAAAAGACTAATTTCAGGAATGGGCGTTACGGACAGAAAGAAATCTAAAAAGTCCGGTTCTTCATAAATCAAACTGCGATAGGTTTGCCGTGAACGGGTGGCCAAGTCCTCCATGATACGATTCCAGGGTTCGAGATCATCAAAACCACTGCCCAGTAAACTTGCCTGTATGACTGCCGTAACGGCCGTTTCGAGGTTATACAAGGCCAATTCTGGTAAAGAGTATTTCGAGGCTAAAACCTCGCCTTGTTCGGTGATTTTAATGCGACCGTTGATCGTTCCCCGGGGTTGGGCGAGGATAGCGGCGTAGGCCGGACCCCCACCCCGGCCGACGGAACCGCCGCGACCATGAAAAAGACGTAGATCCACGCCGTATTGTTTAGCGGTTTTTTGTAAAGCCTTCTGGGCCTTATGAATTTCCCAATTACTGCTTAAAAAGCCGGAATCCTTGTTACTATCGGAGTAACCCACCATAATCTCCTGTAAATTACTCGGTTCCAGGATGGCCGGTTCCGGGGTCACGTCCTCCCCGTTTAAAGTCGCTAAATGGTCGTAACCGCCGGCTAGGGTTGCCCGATAGAGGGGCAATTCAAACAAAGTCTGCATGATACCGGGGGCGTGTTTGAGGTCATCGACGGTTTCAAAGAGGGGAACGATGCGGAGGGAACTGCGGCTAGTGGCGGGGTCGTATAAACCGGCTTCTTGGGCTAATAACAGCACTTCTAGCACATCGCTGGCCTCGTTGGTCATGCTGATAATGTAGGTTTGGCAGATTTCCAGACCAAATTCCCCTTGCAGACTTCTTAAAACTCGCAGGGTTTCAATGGTTTCGCAGGTTCTTTCCGAGAAGGGCATTTCCCGGGGAATTAAGGGCCGACGGGTTTTTAATTCCCCCACTAACCAGGCGATTTTTTCTGATTCGCTTAATTGGCTGTAGGGTTTGGGTAAAACTCCGAGATATTCAGCGATTTCTTCGATACATTCGGCGTGACGGGTGGATTCTTGCCGAAAATCTAACTGAGTCAGGATAAAGCCAAAAATCTCCACTTGGGCGATCAGTTGATCGAGTTCTTGACAGGAAAGACCAGTTTGCAAGAGACTGCGCTGTAATAGCTGTAATTCGGCTAAAAACTCGGAACCGGAGCGATAGATGTTGGTTTCGTTGAGTTTAGTTAATAATTGTCGTTCTTCCGGGTCATTGAGGCGATTATTGCGATCACGCGTATTTTCCAGACGTTTTTGAATAAAGGCCAATTTGAGGCGATAGGGTTCCTGACGGTAGCGGATTGCTAACTGGCTATAGATTTCGGGCATTTGCTGTTTATCTCTGTCCAGGGAGTCCAGCAACTCCGGCAAGACGTGACACCAGTGCAGGGAGGCACTTAAAATACTGGTCAGGTCGCGAATAGCATCGAGATATTTTTTAATCACCAGATTGCGCTGATAACAGCAGGTTTTCCAGGTGACTTCGGGGGTAACGGAGGGATTGCCATCCCGATCCCCCCCGACCCAAGAACCGAAGCGACAGAAGTTATTTTTCGGCGCTTGTAAACGGGGAAAGGAGGATTCTAGACTTTGCTGCAGACGCAGGGTTAACTGAGGTAGGGAATCAAAGAGAACTTCATCGAAGTAGTGGAGGGCATAATCCACCTCATTGACGACAGTGGGTTTAAATTGATGTAGTTCATCTGTTCGCCACCAGAAACGTATTTCTTCTTTTAACTGTTTGGTGACTGTTTGTGCTTCTCTGGAGTTAGTTAACCCCATACTGCGAAAGATTTCTTCTGCTTGGTCGAGTTTTTCGAGAATGCCCGAGATGCGGCGCTGTTTGATGCGAATGGTATGACGGACAATTTCTGTGGGGTGGGCCGTAAAAACCAGACGGATATCTAACTGATCGAGAAGACGCTGAATTTCTTGGGGGGGGACGTTCACCTGTTTTAGATAGGGAAATAACCAGTGAAATAGTCCCGATTTGGGGGTGGAGTTATCGGACCGGTTCAGGGTTTTTTCTAGCCAATCGGCCCCGACAATGGTGGCTAAAATGCTTTTTTGCGTTGGGTCAGCCTTGGGACTTTCGTTTTCTTCCCCGATCACCGTCCGTCGCAGTAGTTGCTGATCCCTTTGTTCGTAGTGTTGTTCGATTATATTTATTAACTGGAAATAGAGGGCAAAAGCGCGGGTAACTTTGATCGCTTCCCCTAGTTCCAAGTCTTCGATCATTTTGGCGATCATTGCTTCTGGACTATCATCGGTCACTTGTCCTTCCTCAGAACAGAGATGGCGCAGTAATTCCAGTAAATCGACTAATTCTTGACCACATTCGGAGACTAAGACTTCTTTCCATAAATCTTCGATTAATTTCAGTCTTTGCTGCAGAAACAGGTTGGAACTGCTGAAAATATCCTGTTCGGTTGCGGTTGAGGGGACAAGGACGCTCATAATTTTAGTAAAAAGTGATCAGTAAACAGTAAACAGTGAGCAGTAATCAGTAAACAGTAAACAGTGAGCAGTAATCAGTGAAAAGAAAGCTCAGAACTTGCCACTTAATACTATTCACTGAAAACTCAAATCTGATCATTGATAACTGATCTATCGGGATTAGTTCTTAGGGTTGGTCAAAAATGAGATTATATCCCAAAGAATCAGATTTTTTCCGATTTTTAACAAAAATTTCACTATTATTGCCTCTTTTCAGGGGGCAAAAGGACTTTTTTCTGGGATTATTGGTCACTGTTGACCGGTAACTGCTCGGGAATATTGAGAAGGGGCAAGCGATCGCCGCGAAACAATTCCTCACTTTCCCGGCCCAATTCAATTAACCAATGATTGAGGGAACGCAGGCCCAGATAGGAGAGAAGAAAGGGACTGACCGCTAGACTAAGCCAAAGCTCGATCGGTTGAGTTTTCATCGTAATTTTTCGGTTAAAGGACGGCGTTTGATCCGACGAATCGGAAAATTAGCAATCAGGGCGGTAGTTCGTTGGTCACTTTCTAGGAGTAACTCGGTTTCCTCGGTGTCGATATCAAGATAACGACCGACCACTTCTAAGATTTCTTGACGCATCATATTGAGAAGTTCGGGACTAAGATCGGCGCGATCATGGGCCAGAATAAGTTTTAAGCGTTTTTTAGCTTGGTCGCCACTTTTGCCCGAACCGCGCCATGCTAGCAGTTTATCGATCAGGTCATTCATAGTAGGTTAAGGGGTTGAGATGAGAGAGTTTAAGGCCCAAACAAGCGACGACGCAGACGAGTAAGAAAACCTTCTTGACCGGCCATTAAATCTAGAAACGGCACATCGCGACCCTGTAAACGCTGGGCAATGTTTCTAAAGGCCATGGAGGGGAGAGAGGTCTTCTCCTCTAATACTAATGGTTCCCCTTTATTAGTGGAAATAATAATTCTTTGATCGTCGGGAATAATCCCCAACAGGGGAATTACCAATAAGTCGAGAATGTCCTCGACGCTGATCATCTGGTTCAGTTGGATCATTTCTGGCCGCAGCCGGTTGACAATCAGACGGATACTCTTAATATCCTCGCTTTCTAGTAATCCCACCACGCGATCGGCATCTCTCACCGCCGACATTTCTGGGGTAGTAACTATGATCGCTTCCTGGGCGGCGGCGATCGCATTGCGAAAACCCATTTCAATTCCTGCCGGGCAATCAATCAATACATAGTCGTAACTTTTTGACAATTGGGCGACTAAATCCTTCATTTGATCGGCAGTAATCGCCTCTTTGGTGCGATTTTGTGCTGCTGGTAATAAGACCAGATTTTCCTGTCTTTTATCCTTAACTAAAGCTTTATCAAGGCTACAATCTCCCGCCACCACATCGAGGGCAGTATAAACGATACGCTGTTCTAATCCTAACAATAAATCGAGATTTCTCAGTCCGAAATCGGCATCGACAAGGGCGACTCGACAGCCTAATTGAGATAAAGCTGAACCTAAGTTCGCCGTTACTGTTGTTTTACCGACTCCTCCCTTTCCTGATGTCACCACAATTACACGAGCCATAATTTATATCAGTTATCAGTTATTAGTTATTAGTTATCAGCTATCAGTTATCAGTTATCAGTTATCAGTTATCAGTTATCAGTTATCAGTTATTGGTTTGATAGAGTTTTTCATCTCAACGCAGTTAATCCCTATTTTTACTGGTCACTGAATCACCGTTTACTGATCACTGTTTACCAGTCACTGATCACTTTTTTTCGACCCATCCCACTTTATCTTTAAAGGTGTAGGTTCTGGAAAAATTATAAGCCCCAATGATGCGGATTCCTCCTTCGCTGATACAGGCGATTTCTGGTTCCATGCGATCGCTTTTTAAAGCCGGGGCGCGTGCCACTAATTTGGCGATCCTCAGTTGAGTTAAGTCGATTCGCAAGGCCATAATTACCGCCGCTCGATCGCCGCGGAATCCCGCATGGGCCACACCGCGTAAACTCCCCCAAACTAATATATCGCCATCAGCGACGATCGATCCGCCGGGGTTGATATCCCCCATGACTATGACTGTACCCGGGTGACGGATTTCTACACCCGATCGCAGGGTGGTTTTTAAGTACAAAGGTTCGGCGAGGAGAGATGGCAGCGGTTGCTCGTCCCCGAAAACCGTGGGATTTGATCGCATTTGTTCGACGTTGTAACCCATGGTTGCCGCTGCCACTGCGGTTTGTCTTCTTTGGGTTTGGATGGTATGCAGGGGTAATTCGGCGCTGTCTAAAATTGTGGCGATCGCTTGTAGTTGCCGCGTATCCATCAGGCGATCGCTTGCCCGTAGGTGTACTGGTGTTCTAGCCGGGCAGTTTTGACCGCTATTACGGAGATAATATTTCAATCCTGTCAAGATATCTGTCCAATCCTGACTTGTCTCCCCGGTGCCGGTTTTGGGTAAAATTAGCACCAATTTCTCGCCCTCACTTTTTAGATGGATTTGGGCGTATCTTGACCTTACCGAGGCTGATGGCTCAATTTTTTCGGTTTCTAGGTCAATTTCTTGATTTATTCCGGTTTTAGTTTCATCCATAAGGATAATTTTTTACTTAAAAAAGACAAAGCGCAAAATAGCGATCAGCAAACCGACGGAAGCGGTAATTAGTGAACCGCCTAAAATGGTTATCAATGCCCAAATTTGATTTTTTTGACTGCCCTCGACTATTTTGAGGCGATTATCCATCCCTTCGACTCTTTCGGTTAATTTTGCCTGTCCTATCTCTAGGGATTTAACATCTTGCTTGATTTCCTTAATATCAGCTTTAATTTCGCCAATATCAGCCTTAATTTCGCCAATATCAGCCTTAATTTCGATGATACTATTCTCGATCGCCGTGAAACGAGTCTCGATCGCCGTGAAACGAGTTTCGATCGCTTTTTGTCCATTGATAATTAAGTCTTCTAGCCTTTTCAAGTCCGTATCGGCAACAGTTTTCATAAAAATTAACCGGCTATCAGTATGGATGTTTCTTTCATTATCAACCTTGAGCAGCCAGCAGCAGTGGGAATTATGAATTATGAATTATAAATTATGAATTGGGGAGCTTTTTCAGTGATCAGTCAACAGTAAACAGTAATCAGTGAACTGAAAACTCACATCTGTTCACTGATAACTGATCACTGCTCACTGATAACTGATTGCCTCCTATTGACACAAACGTTGATAAACTGTGGCTAAAGCTTGGACATCACCAACGTTACCCGGGAAAAGAACCACAGGTAAATTAGGAAAGAGATGATGATCGGCTGCTGTGCGGACCATGGAGACACCGGGGAGAATCTGACCGAGTAAACGGGCCGAACGCAAGCTTAAACCCGTACTTAAGACATCATTGGAGGTAATTCCGCCTTTACTGATTAAAAAACTGATATCACTGGGTAAACCCTTAACAATGTCCATTAACAGGGTGGAGACGGCAACCCCAAAATCAAGACGTTTCTGCACAGAGGCAAAGGTTAACTCTTGCCGACTGGTATAGATAACGGGGGTTTGTTTATTTTTGTGAATAAGCTTGACTTTTTCCAGAGCTTGTGCTACGAGTTGATCTTGTTGCTCAGGACGATCGCGCAACGTCGTCACATCGATTTCGACTCCGACGGTGTTGGGTTGTTGAAGCAGTTGATGTAATTGTTGGCTAGTTTTTTTGACGTGGGAACCGACGATAATTGCCCCGGCTGCCCCCGTGGGCTTATACTTACCCATAGATTCGGGTGCGATCGGTTGAGTTCCCAAATTAGCCAAAGAAGTTAAAATACTAGCAGCACTACGGAATAAAAATTTTTTTCCTTCCCCTGCGGCGGTTAAAATATCTTCAGCAAAGCGATCGAGATCCGCTTGAGTTTCCCCATCTACCACCCCACATTGATTATTTTTGAGCTTTTGCAGTCGTTCTAAACTACCTTGACGGATATCTGCCAATAAAAATCTCTCCACATCATCTGCTTTAATTTTCCCTTTCGTTTTCTCCTCCACATAATCCGGCAGATAACTGTAGTGGTAGGCAAAAACCGAATCGCGAGCGAATTCCGTCTCGTGGACGGGAGTGGGAACGCCATCGATGATTAAATAGTGAATACTATCGCGAGTGATTCTACCCCCCTCAAAAAAGGCTGGAATCAGGAAATGAGCATCAAAATCGCCCAATTCTTCGGCAATAACATCAGTTTCGATCGGATAATGCCCGCGCAGGGTAGAATCGGAACGACTAACCACCAAAAAATCCTCGATTCCCTCTTTAGTTAAGGCAGTTTTCAGGTTATGACAGACTTCTCTGGTGACAGACTCGGCTTTTTCGGGGGTTAAAGCGCGAGTATTGGTCAAAACAAAGAAAATTGGCGCATTATCTGCCAATCCCAAGCGGAGAGTATCTTCATCCCACCGCATCAATAACAGACAACTATGGACTGTTTGGGAACCTGTCGGGTCGTCATCTAAGACTACAATTTTAGGTCTATTATTGCTCATATATTTTTTATCAGGATGGGAGGGACGAAGGAACCAAGAGAATCTGGTTAATAGTTTATCGGGTTCTGGTTCCCCATTAAAGTCGTCCCCGGACTAAGCAACCGCTATCAATCTTGATCACAATCTGTCCAATATAGGATAAGCTATACCATGATTCATACAGTGACGAAGTTGAGCGCGGGAGACTTCCCTTTGAATACGTTAATTCACCCCACTGCGGTTATCCATCCGTCGGCAAAACTTGCTGCCAAGGTTAAAGTTGGCCCCTATGCTGTGATCGGGGCCAATGTGGAAATTGAAACTGATACAATTATTGATGCCCATGTGGTCATTGAAGGTCCGACCAAAATTGGCAAGGGTAATCATATCTTTTCCGGGGCTGTTATTGGTAATGAACCACAGGATTTAAAGTATAAAGGGGGCGAAAGTAGCGTAGAAATTGGTGATCATAACCAAATTCGCGAGTTTGTCACAATTAATCGCGCCACCGATACGGGAGAAGTTACCCAAATTGGCAATAATAATCTATTAATGGCCTATGTTCACGTTGCCCATAATTGTATTTTACAAGATAACATTATTATCGCTAATAGTGTCGCCTTGGCCGGTCATGTCCAGATCGAATCAAAAGCAGTTATCGGGGGGGTTTTAGGAGTACATCAATTTGTTCATATTGGCAAAATGGCCATGTTAGGAGGAATGAGTCGTATTGATCGCGATGTTCCCCCTTTTACTTTAGTGGAAGGCAATCCCTGTCGGGTACGAACTCTTAATTTAGTCGGTTTACAAAGGGCCGGTTTTACCGATGAAGATCTAGCTTTACTGAAAAAAGCTTTTCGGATTATCTATCGTTCTAATATAAATCTTCAGGAGGCTTTAGAACAAGTTTCTCTCTTAACCGATAACCCCCATGTTCAACATCTCTGTCAATTTTTACAATCCTCTACCACGGTAGAAAAACGTCGCGGTTTAATTCCGGGGAAATAATCCCACGCTAGGGTGGGTTAGGCGACAATAACTGATATAATTCACCAATAACTTTACTATTCGCCGTAACCCACCGTTCTCAGAATTTCCCCATTGCCTATATCAAATAATTATCCAAATGCGTATATTTATTAGCACAGGTGAGGTATCGGGTGATTTACAGGCAGCCATGCTGATTGAATCCCTTTTTAAACTGGCTAAAACCCAAGAAATTGAGTTAGAAATTTTTGCCCTAGGTGGCGATCGCATGGAGTTAGCCGGAGCGAAAATGTTGGGTAAAACCACTCGACTGGCTGCCATGGGATTAATTGAATCTATCCCCTTTATTTGGCCAACTTTACAACTACAAAAACGAGCAAAAGAGTTTTTTAGAGATCATCCTCCTGATATAATCATTTTAATTGATTATGTCGGGGCAAATGTGGCGATCGGTCAGTCAGCTAAAAAAATTATTCCCCATGTCCCAATAATTTATTATATTGCCCCACAGGTGTGGATTTGGTCGGAAGAAAATATCCCCTCAGCTAAACTAAGAGCCACAGCAGAAAAGTTATTTAATACGGAAAAATTAATCGCAGTCACCGATAAATTATTAGCAATTTTTCCTGCCGAAGCTCGTTTTTTTGAAACCAAAGGTTTACCGGTAACTTGGGTGGGACATCCTTTAGTTGATCGTATGGTCAATGCTCCCAATCGGCAAGAAATGCGGCAAAAATGGGCAATAAAACCCGAAGAACCGGTGATAGCTTTATTACCCGCTTCCCGTCAACAGGAGTTTAAATATCTCGTCCCGACGGTGTGCGCTGCTGCCCAAAAATTACAGGAAAAAATTCCCGATATTAAGTTTTTAATTCCCGTTCCCCTAGCTTTATACGAACCAAAAATGCGAGAATTAGTGGCGGAATATGGATTAAATGCGGTGATTATGGAACGAGATCAGACTTTAGAAGCGATTGCCGCAGCCGATCTGGCTGTGGCTAAGTCTGGTACAGTTAATCTCGAAATTGCTTTGTTAAATGTGCCGCAGGTGGTAGTTTACCGTTTAAGTGCAGTTACTGCTTGGATTGCTCGCAATATTATGAAGCTTTCTGTACCATTTGTCTCACCGGTAAATTTAGTTTTAATGCGGGAAATTGTTCCCGAATTATTACAAGAGGAAGCTAACCCGGAGAGAATTATGCAGGAATGTCTAGATTTATTATTAAATCAGCAACGTCGCCAAAAAATGTTAGATGAATACGCAGAAACTAAAGCCGGTTTAGGAACAGTCGGTAGTTGTGAGCGAGTGGCACAAGAGGTGTTTAATACTAAATCCAGTTATTAAAAACTGATTATGTATTACCCCTTTTGCATGAGTGCATGAGTAGAAAACGGGTTTCTCCGAGAGAAAACGGGTTTCTCGAAGAAACCCGTTTTCTGTGCGTTAGTTCAAGTTGCGAAAAACCAGAAAAAAGCGGGGTAATTTGCCACTACCCCACCAATACTATCAAGGAATTACGATTACTTATAAGCGTCCATACCCTCACAGGAACAAACCAGATTTCTGTCCCCGTAGGCATTATCAACCCGTCCCACTACCGGCCAGAATTTATAATCTTTTAGCCAAGAAAGCGGGTAAGCTGCCTGTTGACGGGAATAGGGACGACTCCAATCATCGGCAGTTAAAACTGCGGCTGTGTGAGGGGCATTTTTTAAGGGATTATCGTGGATATCCATGGTACCATTAGCGATCGCTTGTACTTCTTGATAGATAGTTAACAAAGCTTCACAAAAACGGTCTAATTCCCCCAAAGATTCGCTTTCCGTGGGTTCCACCATCATTGTACCCGCCACGGGCCAAGAAACCGTCGGCGCGTGGAAACCGAAATCCATCAAGCGTTTTGCCACATCTTCCACCTCGATGCCAGCTTGTTTTTTCAGGGGACGTAAATCAATCACACACTCGTGGGCGACTGTTCCCGCGCTACCCTTAAATAACACCGGATAAGCCGACTCTAGACGAAAAGCCAGATAATTAGCGTTCAAAATTGCCACTTCTGTCGCTTTTTTCAAGCCGGCTGCCCCCATCATAGCGATATACATCCAAGAAATCACCAAAATGCTGGCACTACCCCAAGGTGCGGCCGAAATTGCGCCAATTGAGTCCTGATGCTTACCGTTAGCGGTTTCTGGGGATAATTTCGCCAAAACCAGAGAAACATCGGGCAGAAAAGGCACTAAATGGGATTTTACTCCGATTGGTCCCATACCCGGTCCGCCACCACCGTGGGGAATACAGAAAGTTTTATGGAGATTCAAGTGACAGACATCAGCACCAAAATCCGCCGGACGACATAAACCCACCTGAGCATTCATATTCGCCCCATCCATATACACCTGACCACCGTATTGATGAATCAAGGCGCAAATTTCACTAATTCCCTGTTCAAAAACGCCGTGAGTGGAAGGATACGTCACCATCAAAGCCGCTAGATTATCCTGATGCTTCCGGGCCTTAGTTTTTAGGTCATTAATATCAATATTGCCCTGAGAATCGCAATTAACCGCCACTACTTTCATACCACACATAACAGCGCTGGCAGGATTAGTCCCGTGAGCGGACTCAGGAATTAAGCAAATCTGACGATGACCTTGACCGCGACTTTCGTGGTAGGCTCGGATCACCTGTAAACCGGCATACTCTCCCTGAGAACCGGCGTTCGGTTGTAGGGAAATGCCATCAAACCCGGTAATTTCCCCTAACCAAGTCTCTAACTGTTGAAAGAGCAGTTGATAGCCTTCTGCTTGCTCAATCGGAGCAAAAGGGTGTAATTTGCCGAATTCTGCCCAAGTTACTGGAATCATCTCCGCTACGGCATTGAGTTTCATCGTACAGGAACCGAGGGGAATCATGGAAGTATTTAAGGCTAAATCCTTTGTTTCCAGACGGTGCAGATATCTGAGTAATTCCGTTTCCGAGTGGTAACGATTGAACACCGGCTCGGTAAGATAGGCACTGGTACGGGTTAGATTAGCGGGTAGTTCTAGACTAATTTTCTCGACTAATTCCGCCGTGGTAAAGGGTAATTCCTCGGTTGGGGCGAAAATTTGCCATAAATCCCACACATCCCTGAGACTGGTGGTTTCATCGACACTAATTCCTAGATTATTCTCATCAAAATAACGCAGATTAATCTTCTGGGTTTTTGCCTTCGCAAGGATGTCCTCAACTCCCGTGGATAGCGTCACTTTGAGCGTATCGAAGCGCGGTTCTTTCCCCACCTCATAACCCAACTGTTTTAAGCCATTTGCCAACAAAGCGGTTAATTTCTGCACTCTTTGGGCGATTTTCTTGATTCCTTCCGGTCCATGATACACCGCGTACATGGAAGCAATCACCGCTAGTAACACCTGTGCGGTACAAATATTACTGGTGGCTTTATCCCGGCGGATATGTTGTTCCCTGGTTTGCAAAGCTAAACGCAGTGCGGGTTTACCCTGACTATCCTTCGATACCCCGACAATGCGCCCTGGAATACTGCGTTTATAGACATCTTTGGTGGCAAAATAGGCGGCATGGGGACCCCCATAACCCAAGGGAACCCCAAAGCGTTGACTGCTACCCACGGCAATATCAGCCCCCAATTCGCCGGGGGGAGTCAACAGGGCTAAACTGAGAATATCGGCGGCAACGGTGACTAAAGCCCCATTTTCCTGCGCTTTGCTGATAAATTCCCGATAGTCATAAATTACGCCATCGGTGGCTGGATATTGTAATAATGCGCCAAAAATCGGCGTTTGGAAGTCAAAGAGACGATTATCCTCGATAATAATGTCAATGCCTAAAGGAATCGCTCTGGTTTTAACAACTTCAATCGTTTGGGGATGGCAACTACTGGAGATAAAGAAAGCATTGGCTTTAGTTTTGCACAGTCCGTAACTCATACTCATCGCTTCCGCGGCTGCTGTTCCTTCATCGAGGAGGGAAGCGTTAGCAATTTCTAGACCGGTTAAGCTAGTGATGAGAGTTTGGAAGTTTAAGAGAGCTTCTAAGCGTCCTTGGGCAATTTCCGCTTGATAGGGAGTATAGGCGGTGTACCAACCCGGATTTTCTAAGATGTTGCGGAGAATTACCGGCGGGGTGATACAGTCATGATAGCCCATGCCAATAAAGGAGCGAAATACCTGATTTTTGGCGGCAATAGCTTTTAATTGAGCAAGAGCGGCGTATTCACTCAAGGCGGGTGGTAAATTAAGGCTTTTTTGTAAACGAATTCCTGACGGGACAGTTTTAGCGATTAACTCCTCAACGGTAGCAACACCCAAAACCGCCAGCATTTTCTCGATTTCCGTCTCCGTCGGTCCAATATGACGGTTAACAAAGCTATCGGTACAGTCTAGCAGGTCTTGCAGGTCAGCAGGAGCGAATTCCTCGGTTTTCTCGGCCGTAATTGACCTATTTAGCATATTAATCTCGGTTTCAACAATTACAAAAGTGCTGCGTTTCATCGCTAGGGGTGATTTTAACGCAACTGGTAAAATTTTTGTAATATTTCAAGTCAGCAATCGGCAAGATAAAGCGGAAGCTAATTTGCTATCGAAAGTATGCACCCAATTAACCTCACTACTGCTTTGTCACCAAAAACCAACCGGAATTCGTAGATCTGATCGCCTTTAATCCTTCTAAATCAGTAGCTTCTTTGGTTTGACGATCGATAATTAGGTAAGGTTGCTTGTGACTTTGCCAGTGATTGATTAATTCTTCAGCAGCAAGGGGAAAAACCCGACGACCACTATAAAAATTTAACGAGGGGCGCTCGTAGGCAAAAGCAATATAAACAGGGTGATCGGCCGGCACATATTTCTGTACTAAACTCGCCACCGGTTTGACGGGGAAATTCTCATTTAATTCCCAGATCCACAGGGGAGAATTAACAAAAATAAACAAAGAAACCAACATTCCCCAGAGTAAAACCACGATGAATTGTTGCGAGCGCCGAGCTAACAAAATCGCCGTTGTCACCATGGTCAAGGACAGTGACAATAAGGTTAAAAGAATTAAGGGATGGAGAGGTTCAATAGCGGCAAAATTACCAGGGAAATAGGCTATTAAAGCTAATAAACCCGCCCCAACGCCGATAATACCCAGAATAATTGACCAAATTGGATTATAGGGGCGATCGATGGGAAGATTACCCACCTGCGCCAAGGCATAACCGGCCGCTAAAGCTAAGGCCGGATAGATCGGCAGAATATACCAAGGCAACTTGGTTGCCATTACCGAAACCACCAACAGATAAACACCCGTCCAAACTAACAGTAACTTCGCCCAACTGTAGAGATGTTCCTGACGTGCTAAACGTAAACCCCAAACCGAGAAAATTAACCAAGGCCAACTATATTTAAGAATTTCCAGCAGATAATACCAAAACGGTCCGCGATGATTGTCCAGATCGTCACTAACTCGCTTTAACTGTTGAACAAAAAGGGAATCGAGAAACTCCCGCTCGTAGTGCCAAAATTGGGCGGCATACCAAGCAAAAGCGGGGGTTGCTCCCAATAACCAACCCGACCAAAAATAGGCAGAAGTTAATAACCGGGGGGTATCCCAGAGCAGAAAAATCAAGCCGATACCCGCCAATAATAGCCCCATAATCCCCTTCGTCAGACAAAGGAGGGCAAATCCTAAACCCGCCCCCAGAGACCAGCGTAAATCGCGCCGTGAGCGCAGTAAACCAACAAACATCAGGATTTCAAAACACAATACCGCTCCATCCAACATGGCTAAACGGCCATGACGCACCACCGGCAAAAGAGTTAAATAAATCAAGGCCGACAGTAAAGCTGGCAAACGAGCCGGAAAAATTTCTCGACCGAGAAGATAGAGGAGCGGCACCGATAAAGCTGTTAAAAAAGCGGGAATTAGTCTAGTATTGGCCTCATTGATGCCCCAGAAATGGTAGGTTAGACCAATTAAACTATGAATCAACGGTGGTTTATTCAGGTAGGGATCACCCCAAAGACTAGGAAATAACCAGCGCAATTGTTCCAGTGGGGTTTGGCTAATTTCCTTGGCCACCTGAGCGATTGTTGCCTCATCCCAATCCCGCAAGGGTAAATTACCTAATCCCACTAGATAGATAATTAAGGCCGCTATTAATAATCCCAGTAAACACAGAAATTCTTTAAAATTTTCTCTCTGACGCAATTTATAACTAGAATATCCCCAGGTAAATTTTTGACGGTTCATAAGCTAGATCAGTTATCAGTTATCAGTAAACAGTTATCAGTAAACAGTTATCACTGGACTTATATCTAATATTATCTCAAGAATAAAATTTTGTCTATACAAGCAAATTACCCAAATAAAATAATTTTAATGTCCCCATATTTTTTCGGTTAAATTGAATTATCAACGACAGATAAGTAGGGAGGCACAATTATTTGTAGGATGGGTTAGCGCACTTCGTAACCCATGCGGGCGTTGGGTTTCATGCTTCAACCCAACCTACGTTCATCTTATATTTAATTCCACCCACTTATTAGTACAAAGCAGCAAAGCAAGCTCTGATTGAGTTATAATTTTTGGATATGTCTAATCAACTGATAACTCACATCTGAAAACTCACATCTGATAACTGATAACTGATAACTGATTATGTATTGGTATAATGGCGAATTAATCGAGGATGAGCGCATAAGTCTGGGTATTGATGATATTGGGCTGCTTTATGGAGCGACAATATTTACTACCCTGCGTATCTATCAACAAAGCTTAGATCATCCCCTGACCCATTGGCAAGAGCATCTCCAACGTCTGCACTCTAGTTTACAGGTTTTCCATTGGTCTGCTCCCGATTGGCAGCGAATTCGCCAAGGAGCCGAAGAATTATCCCGATTCTATCCTGTCCTGAGAATCACAATTTTTCCCGATGGACGGGAGTGGATTAAAGGCAGATTTCTCCCCGAAGATTTAAACATGAGACAAGAGCAGGGAATTATTGGCTGGGTAATAGATAATCCCGCTTGGCAACGGGTTTTAGGAGAACATAAAACTGGTAATTATTTAACCCCTTGGTTAGCGTCACAAACTGCTCAAAAAAAAGGGGCAAAAGAGGCAATATTAGTTGATCGAGTCGGTAATTGGTTAGAAACTAGCACGGGCAATTTATGGGGATGGAAAGATAATTGCTGGTACAGTCCCCTGCTGACTGCTGATATTTTACCCGGGATTGGGCGCTCGGCTTTGATCGGCTGGTTAAAAAAACAAAATATTTCCCTAGAAGAAAATCTCTGGACTCCCGAATTTGTCAGGACTTTACCAGCGATCGCCTATAGTAATTCCGTGGTGGAAATTATCCCTTTTCATTCTATTCTCGGCTGTAATCTACAGATAAATACAGCTATTTATCGGGAAGTTTTACCAGATTTACAGCAATATTTTTCCAGTCAATTTGAGAATAAATAAGGGTGTGTACTAGAGGCTAACACACCCAAAATCCAGAAATAATGCCGCTTAAGCTTTAAAATTCTCGCTCGGAATTAGCCTCACTATCGCGTTTAGAACCAAGTAAATCTAATTGATCGACGAGAATCACCGGTTTAGAACGAGCTAATCCCGTGTTTTTATCATTCCAGGTATCCATTTTCAACGAACCTTTAATCCCGATTAAACCGCCTTTTTTCACATAATTAGCGGCCACTTCCGCCGTTTTGCCCCAAATTTCCAGATCGAACCAATCCGGCTGATCGCTATTTTTAGAGCGACGATTAACCGCTAAAGTTAAAGTACATAAAACCTTACCCGACTCGAAATACTTGGTTTCTGGGTCTCTCCCCGCTCGTCCCACCAAATGAACCAGATTTACACTCATGGTCTTAAATCCTCAATTTAGTACAATAGTATGTTTATTTTAGCCCGAAACCTCGGCCTTGACCGGTGGGCAGCCAGAAAATTAGGGCAAGACCTGCGTAAATCTGGAGAGAAAGAAGCGATAATTAACTAGACTTGAGAAACAAAACGTAATAAAATCCAAGTCGATTCGATCGAAAGTCTAGCTATAGCAATGTTGTTATCAGAACAGGAGTGAAAACAAGTGGGTTTTTTTAGAGGACTAGGCTTATCAAGGGACATAGGTATAGACTTGGGGACAGCAAACACCCTCGTTTATGTATCAGGGAAAGGCATCGTTTTAGAGGAACCATCGGTAGTAGCGATCGATCAAGATCGTAACCCGGTCGCTGTCGGGGAGGAGGCCAAAAAAATGCTCGGTCGCACTCCGGGCCATGTCACCGCGCTGCGACCCCTGCGCGATGGGGTAATCGCCGATTTTTACAGTTGCGAGATCATGTTAGCGGAATTCATCAAACGAGCGCTCGATGGCACGATTGGCAATCCCCGCATGGTAATCGGTGTTCCCAGCGGGATTACTGGAGTAGAAAGACGCGCGGTGGTGGATGCGGCCAAAAATGCCGGCTCGCGAGAAGTGGGGTTAATTGATGAACCGGTTGCGGCCGCCTTGGGCGCCGGTTTACCCGTCTCGGAAGCGACGGGAAATATGATCATCGATATCGGTGGTGGCACGACGGAAGTGGCGATTCTCAGTCTTGATGGGACAGTGATCAGCGAATCGGTGCGCGTCGCTGGGGATGAACTCACGGACTCAATTATCGCCTATCTGAAAAAAGTCCATAACCTGATTATCGGGGAACGTACGGCCGAAGATATTAAAATTCGCCTTGCTTCCGCTTATCCCTCCCCCGAAGATGAATTTCCTCCTCTGGAAGTGCGGGGATTGCATCTCATGTCCGGTTTACCCCGCACCGTGACGATAAAAGCGGAAGAAGTGCGGGAAAGTATGGATGAGCCACTTTCCGTGATCATTGATGCGATCAAACGTACTCTAGAAAAAACTCCCCCCGAATTGGCCGCCGATATTATCGATCGCGGCATCATGTTAGCGGGAGGAGGTGCTTTATTACGGGGACTCGATCGCCTAGTCAGTCACGAAACCGGTATCGTTACCCATATCGCTGAAGATCCCCTGCGCTGTGTGGTCAAAGGCACGGGAGAAGTGTTAAAAAATCAGAAACTCTTTGAGCGGATCGTTAATGAAACAACTCGCAATGTCTAAAGGTCACTAGGATCGGTTAGCCGTTAGCCATCAGCAGCAGAAAAATGGACGGATTCTCACTCTACACAGTCAAGAGGTTTTTAATCGCTCATGTATTCAGCACGACGAAAATGGACACAGCAGGGATGGCGACTTTTTCTGCTCGCTGCCGCTCTGGGGGTAGCTTGGTACATTCGTACCTATCAAAGTGGGGCGGTTTTAGAATTGTATGGTTTATTAACTCGTCCTTTTCAGGGAGAGGAAACTAATCTGCAAGAGCAACTTCTGGCCGATCAACGGGTGCGAGAATTACAAAATCGTTTAAGTGAAGTCGAATATCAAAATCAACAATTAAAAAAACAGCTTGGTTATTATCAAACCCAGAAAAAACCCCTGATTTCTGCCCCAATTATTGGCCGCAGCCCCGATGATTGGTGGCAACAGGTAATTATCGGTCGGGGTAGCGCCGATGGTGTGGAAGTGGGTGCTTCGGTGACGGGAATTGGCGGTTTGGTGGGACGGATTACGGAAGTTACTCCCCACACCAGCAAGGTTTTATTGGTCAGTAATTCCCAAAGTCGCATCGGAGCAACGGTAAATCGTAGTCGGGCCATGGGTTTAATTCAAGGTCAGAATTCCCAAGTCGCCACCCTGCGCTTTTTTGAAAAAGCTCCCGATGTGAAACCGGGAGATGTGGTGACAACTTCGGCTTTTAGTAGTCTTTTTGCGCCAGGGTTGCCCATCGGTCGCATAATTTCCCTTAATTTACCGGAAAATCCCGCCCCCACCGCCAAAATTGAATTTACCGCCACCGTGGACAATCTCGAATGGGTGTTCGTTCACCCGCAACCCCAGCAGTGAGAGGGGGAATTATGCTGAAATTAAGCCGTTTATCAGCCCGTTCTCGTTTTATCCTGAATATTTTAGTCACTATCGCTTCGATGCTTCTCTGTGCCTTTCTTTCCTTAATGCGGCTGCCCGGTATGGAGATTTTAGGCATCGCTCCCAATTGGTTACTGATTTGGTTGGTTAGTTGGAGTCTCAATCGCTCTTGTCTCGATAGTGTGGTGGCTGGATTAGCGATCGGCGCTATTCAAGATAGTTTAACCTCTAATTATCCTTCCCATATCATGGTTTTTGGTCTGATCGGTTTCCTTACTTCCCGTTTACACCGACAACGTTATCTTAAAGAAGAATTGATCGCCGTGGTCTTAATTGTCTTTGTCATGACTTTAATCGCTGATGGTGCGATCGCTTTTCAATACTATCTACAAGGAGGCAAAAATCTCGCCGATCTTTGGCTCGATTATCAACGCATTGGCCTCACTTCTGCTCTGCTTAGTAGTCTCTGGACTCCCCTCGTCTATTATCCTCTCCAGCAATGGTGGCGACAATTTAGCGATCTTTAGGGGATAGGGGATAGGGGTTAGGGGATGGGGAAATGGGGAAATGGGGAAATGGGGGAATTTCAACTAAAACCCCAACATCCTAAAACCCTAAAACCCCAACACCCTATCCCCCAACACCCAACCCCCAACACCCTCACCCTCACCCGTTCAACTAACATGAAATACAAAGAAAAACTTAGTCAATTTTTCCATAATCTCGCTAATAAATTCGAGAATTCCAAGTCCCCTCCTAAAGTCGATCCTATCGACTCCGAATCTGCGCCCGTTGCCGAGAAAAAGCCGACAGAAGCCGCTTCTGAAGAAAAAAAGGTCAATTTAGTCTGCCAAACCAGTAGCAAGGCTCTAGAGACGTTAAAACCCCTAAAGAACAAATTTACTACCCTAATTGACAATTCCCCCTTACCGCAATGGCGACAACATCCCCGCTTCGGGTTGTACTTGGGATTGGGATTAGGGGTGACAGGGGGCATTTTGGGGGTAGGTTGGGGCATTTATCACCTTGAAACCTCTCTACCGCAAAATATCGCCGATATACAAACCTATGCTCGTCCTGGCACCCTGACAATTCAAGCAGCTAATGGGGAAATCCTCAAGCAAAATGGCCCTAGTACCTACGAAACCGTGAAAATTGCTCAGGTTCCCCAACTGGTACAGGAGGCCTTTATCGCTAGTGAAGACCGTCGTTTTCGTGAACACGGGGGAGTTGATGGTCAAGGTATTGCTCGCGCTCTCTTTTCTAACCTGAGAGCCGGGGGAGTGGTGGAAGGAGGCAGCACCATCACCCAACAATTAGCCAGGATTGTCTTTTTATCCCAAGAAAGGAGTTTTGATCGCAAATTACGGGAAATGCGTATCGCTCAGAAAATAGAAGATAAATATACAAAAGACCAGATTTTAGAGCGTTATTTTCACCTAGTTTATCTCGGTTCCGGGGCCTACGGTCTTGCCGATGCCGCTTGGTTATATTTCAGTAAACCCGTCGATAAATTAACTCTAGCCGAAGCGGCCACCCTTGCTGGCATTGTTCCCGCTCCTAGTCTCTATTCTCCCCTCGAAAACCCTAAATCTGCCCTAGAACGGCGTAATATCGTCCTCAAAACTATGGCCGAGGTGGGATTTATTACTAACGCTCAAGCAAAACTGGCGATCGCATCTCCCCTAGGCCTTAAAACCAGTCCCCTAAAACGTCTGCAACGGCAAGCGGCCTATTTTACCGATTATGTGGAAAAAGAACTGCCGCAACTGGTTCCCGCTAAAACCCTAGAAGCGGGGGGATTGGTGGTAAAAACCACCCTTAATCCTCGTTGGCAAGGCGAAGCGGAGGAAGTGGTAGAAAGAGCGGTTTCTCGTTATGGCCAGTGGCAGAACTTCCAACAGGCGGCTTTAGTGGCAATTGACCCCAAAAATGGACAAATTAAGGCCATGGTCGGGGGAATTGACCACGATAAGCATCAATTCAATCGGGTGACACAGGCAAAACGTCAGCCGGGATCTACTTTTAAACCTTTTGTCTATGCGGCGGCGATTGCGGCGGGTAAATCCCCCTATTCTAGTTATAAAGATGCACAGTATGTGGTGGATGGTTATAAACCGGAAAACTACGGTGATAAGTATAGCGGCCGCGAGGTGTCCATGCGCGATGCTTTGACTTCTTCCCTGAATGTGGTGGCAGTTCAGGTGTTAGTGGCTGTGGGTTGGAATCCGGTGATTAAATTAGCTCAAGATATGGGGATCCAGTCGAAACTTTTACCCACTTATTCTTTGGCTTTGGGTGCTTCGGAAGTCAATCTTTTAGAATTGACCAGCGCCTACGGGACTTTTGCTAATAATGGTGTGCATCAACCAGTTTACGGTATTAATCAGGTACTCGATCGCCACGGTAAGGTAATTTATCAAGCCAATTTTAAACCGAAAACTGCTCTCAATCAAAACACGGCGGCGACGATGACTTGGATGCTAGAGGATGTGGTTAATTCGGGAACGGGAACCCCCGCACAAATCGGTCGTCCGGTGGCAGGAAAAACCGGCACTTCTGATAAAGCTCGCGACCTTTGGTTTGTCGGTTATATTCCCCAATTAGTCACGGGAATTTGGCTCGGTAATGACAATAATAAACCGACCAATGGAGCCAGTACCATGTCCGCTTGGATCTGGCGACAATTTATGTTAGAAGCAATTAAGGATATTCCTTATCAAGGTTTCCCAGAACCGAATTTAGGCAAACGTCCGGTGACATTAAAAGCGGAACCAATTAAACCCCGACGTACCTACTTCACCCAAACTACTAACAATCGTTTAGCCAGCAGCGATGAGGGTTCCCCCACCGAAGGACCCATCCGCAGACGGCGACGGGTTCGGGTCAGTCGTGAGCAAACTATCGTTCGTTCTAATACTAGCGAACCCAGCCAACGCCGTTCTAGTCGTCGGCGTACTACCGTCGCTCCTACCAGCGCCGCTGCTCCTAGTCCTGAAAATACGGCCCCCGCAGCAGCCGAACCGATTACCGTTCCCGTCAATGTGGCGGCTCCCGAAACTCGTTCGGTTCCCCTAGAGGTGACTCCTCCCCCCGATGTGGCTCCTCCCGCACCCCCAGCAGAAAGACGCTGAATCGGCAAAAAAAACCGCAGGATTTGCGGGGGTTACAGTTGCAAAACTGCTCGGCCAAATCTTGGAAAACCATCGGATTTTTCGCACCGCTATAATACTAAATCTCTTGAGTATAGCCTACATATCAGGAGAGTCACTCCTGCAAGTGGAGTGACTCTTAAATTTATACAGATATACCAGCAGCCGTCTGTAAGCATCCCACCGAAAAACTAATGCGCTCCGGGGTTTGGGTAGGGTTGATTCATGAATCAACCCTACTATCAATCAATCCTACTATCAATCAACCCTACTATCAATCAACCCTACTATCAATCAACCCTACTATCAATCAACCCTACTATCAATCAACCCTAGGGGTTTGGGGGGGTAGAACCCCCCAAAAGCTTGGATTGAGTGATAGAATCGCAAGCAATACTAAATCCGTGGAGTAACGCACAGAAAACGGGTTTCTCGGAGAAACCCGTTTTCTACTCAGGCACTCCTGCAAAAGGGGGAATAAATAATCAGTTTTTAATAACCGGACTCAGTAGAATAACTAAAAAGCCTGTTTAATGCCGATGACCAGTCTTATTTCCCCCACTACCATCTCTTCAACTCGTTTAAGTCTCAGCTATCAAGTGGCTATGTCGGAACCGACTTCGCACCTCTTTGAAGTCACTCTACAGATTACCGGTTGGCAAGCTCCGATTTTAAACCTAAAAATGCCGGTTTGGACCCCCGGTTCCTATCTGGTGCGGGAATACTCCCGTTTAGTCCAAGATTTTCAAGCTGTTAACCTCAAGAGTCGCAAAGTTGCTAAAAATCACTGGCAGATTGACAATGGTGACAGTTCCGAAATAACGGTCAAATATCGCGTTTTTGCCCACGATTTAACCGTCAGAACCAACCATCTTGATGATAGTCACGGTTACTTCAACGGGGCTGCTTTATTCTTCTATATCCCCGATTATCAAAAACATCCCCTCACCCTGACAATTATCCCCCCCCATGGCGATTGGCGCGTTACCACTGCCTTAACATCTTTACCCGGACAGAAAAACACTTTTCATGTTCCCGATTTTGATACTCTAGTGGACAGTCCTGTGGAAGTGGGGATTCATCAGTTATACGATTTTGTCGTCGAGGGAAAACCCCATCAATTAGCTATCTGGGGACGGGGAAACGCTAATCCTAGTCAAATTATCGCTGATACGACTAAAATTATTCAAACTGAGTCCGCTATGTTCGGTGGACTCCCCTATGATAATTATCTCTTTTTGCTACATCTTTCGGCCAGCGGTTACGGGGGACTAGAACATAAAAATTCCTGTACCCTTAACTATGCGCGTTTAGGATTGCGAGATAAGGATAAATATCATCGTTTTCTGCAATTAGTCGCCCATGAGTTCTTTCATCTCTGGAATATCAAGCGTATTCGCCCAAAAGCTTTAGAAAGCTTCGATTATGATGCAGAAAATTATACTTCTTCCCTCTGGTTTGCCGAAGGAACCACCAGTTATTACGATATGATAATCCCTCTACGGGCGGGAATATACGATAGTAAGACTTTTTTAGAGCTTTTAAGCAAAGAAATCAGCCGTTATCTCAATATACCCGGTCGTCTTGTCCAACCGCTAGGCGAATCGAGTTTCGATGCTTGGATAAAACTCTATCGACGGGATAGCAATAGTGATAATAGTCAAATTTCCTACTATCTCAAGGGGGAATTATTGTCGCTGCTTCTGGATTTACTAATTCGCACCCACACCGATAACCGTCGTTCCCTCGATGATGTTTTACGCTCGATGTGGCAACATTTCGGTAAAGAGGAGATTGGTTATACCGATGGGGAATTGCAGGCAATTCTCGAATCGGCTGCAGGAGTGGATTTAAGCGACTTCTACCAGCGTTATATCGACGGTTTGGCAGAATTACCCTTTAATCAATATCTTGAACCTTTTGGACTCTATCTGCGCAGTGTTAGCAATGGGGAGACGATACCGCATCTGGGAATGCGGGTACAGAGTGAAGCGGGTAAAGAAATGATTAAATTTGTCGAGATGGGTTCTCCTTGCCAAAAAGCGGGAATTAATGCTGATGATGAATTATTGGCTATCGATGGATTGCGGGTGACGGCGGAACAGTTAAACGAAAGATTAAAAGACTACCGCTCAGGTGATATTATTCAGATAACAGTCTTTCATCTCGATGAATTGCGAACCCTTGCTGTTCCACTGGCTGCCCCGCAGACGATTCGCTATGAAATTATCAGGGTAGAAAATCCTTCTAATAGCCAGAAACAAAATTTTTCTGCATGGGTAAATCCCGTTTAGTTCTTGGTTAAATCAACAAAAAAATGTCTATTACCGCCGAAATTCCTTTCCTTCCTCTCGCCTATTTTGAGAATAAATTTATCCCCTTTAGTGAGGCAAAATTATCCGTTGCTACCCACGCACTACACTACGGAACTGCCGCTTTCGGTGGTTTACGAGGTACTCCTGACCCTAGCAATCCGGGACAGATATTATTATTTAGATTAGAACGTCATTGTCAGCGTTTAAGTCAAAGTGCTAAGTTTCTTAATTACGAGATTCCTGCCGATAAAATCTATCAAATAATTATCGATTTTGTTAAAAATAATCAGTGTAATCGACCTTTTTATATTCGTCCCCTTGTCTATAGTTCGGGGTTGGGAATTGCCCCGCGATTGCATGGTATCGAGAAGGATTTTATAGTCTATGGTCTGGAAATGGATGATTATTTAGCAGCCGATGGGGTTAATTGTCGGATTAGTTCTTGGTATCGTCAAGAAGATAGAAGTTTCCCGTTGCGAGGTAAAATTAGTGCCGCTTATATCACTTCTGCTTTAGCAAAAACGGAAGCGGTAGAATCGGGGTTTGATGAGGCAATTTTAATGAATTCTCAAGGTAAAGTCTGTGAAGCGACGGGAATGAATATTTTTATCATCAGAAATGGTCAGCTAATTACTCCTAGTTTTGACCAAGATATCCTAGAGGGTATTACTAGAGATAGTGTTTTAACTATCGCGCGGGATTTAGGTATTCCGGTGATTGAAAGACCGGTAGATAAGACGGAGTTATTTATCGCTGATGAGGTGTTTTTAAGTGGTACTGCGGCGAAAATTACTCCGATTAAAAAGATTGAAACTTTTTCTTTACCCGCAGCTAAACCGATTACTTATCAGTTAAAAGAAAAGTTAAGTTCTATCGTTCTCAATCAGGAACCAAAGTATCAAGATTGGATTACTAAAGTTCCTTTATAGTTAGAGAAATTTACTTGATTTTTCCAGTGGATGCGTCAAATGATGGCGCATCTTTTGGCAGACAAGCATAATATTAGTCAGACTTTTGCAGCTACTCGCTATCTTGCATATAGTAGATTCCACAGGTTGAAAAACAGGGTTCTTCGGTTTGTGTTATGCAATGGACGAGGTTGTAAGGGTTTCATCCGTTATATTGAAAGACATTCAGTGATCTTTGTCAATTGTTTTCGATCTAGAACGAACTAATCAATTAAGTCTCTTGCCAGATAAGGATTTAGTCGATTTATGCCACCCGATCAAACCATACCAAGTAACGAAGAACCACATTTCTATTAATCTATTTTATTACTCTTTTGCTGGCTGTGTGTAGATAGGATTGGCTGAATATTAGTAGAAGCTTTGCTAGAAAAGGTTTTTGGGACTTTTTTGGTTAAAAAAGTGCTAGAAACAAACGTTGAGAAATCGAAACAGGGACTCAAAACAGCATTTTCTTGGTGCTTGAACTATACCCTGAGATGTGGATTTTTATATAATAAAAAAAGATTAGTATAGAGGTAAAATTAATGGCTGAAACCCTATATGAAAAAGACTATGTAGCTTGGCTGCAAGACCAAGCAGCAAAACTGCGATCGCCTGATCGCAATACTTTAGATTGGCAAACTTTAGCCGAGGAATTAGAGGAAATGGTGGATGAACGCAAATACAAAGCAGAAAGCTTTCTTATTCAACTCCTCAGTCACCTGCTACTTTACGCCTACTGGAAGCATCCTTACTACCTACCCCACTGGACAGACGAGATAGATAATTTCAGATTGGAATTGAGCTTGCTGTTTCGCTCTAAGGTAATCTACAATCATGCCTTAGAACGGCTTGGTTATTGTTATCAAAAAGCACTGGGAAAAGCGAGCCGCAAAAGTGGATTAACTTTACCAGTTGACTGTCCTTGGACAATTGAGAAAATTCTTGATGAAGATTGGTTGCCTAGTTAAAAAGTGGAGCTTGCAGTCTAACCTACATCCATACAACAATAGGGTGGGCATTGCCCACCTTACTTCAGTTGCTCAACAACTAATAGCTGGTATTTCAAAATCTGGTTGAAAAAGAAATTGAGTCATGCGAGGAAGTTTTGGCTCCATCCATGACTCAATTTTGATATATATATAGCGTTTCTAGGTTCACTAAATAAGAACTACGTCAAGAGAAACCGCAAAACCAGCTGGAAGGTTTGCTATCGTGGCAAACTGGGTCCCTAAAAATGAAAGTGATCCAGTCCCTGCGTTGTAACTAATCTGACTCAGAGAAGTGGCTCCAAAACCCGATGCGCTAACTTCAATTTTGTCTCCTTGTGGCCAGAAAAAGTCTTGGATAGTATCAACTTTCTCGGAGAGGAAATTGAAGCGGAACTTATCGGCACCAGTACCACCAGTCAGGGTGTCATTGCCAGCACCACCAATCAGGGTGTCGTTGCCATCACCACCATCCATAGTGTCGGCACCCACACCACCATCGAGGACATTGCTGCCGCTGTTGCCCTTGAGAATGTTGTTTTTGCTATTGCCAGTGGCGTTGATATTGGCACTTCCCGTCAGGGTCAAGTTCTCAATCCCATATCCTTGGTTATAAAATGTCCCCGGTGCTAGAGAATAAGTGACTGAGGCAAATACCGTATCAGCTGTCCCACCCAGGGCATCATCGTAGATTTCTTTGACGATATCGCCAACATTATCTACATAGTAGGTGTCGTTGCCATCACCACCATCCATCGTGTCGGCACCCAAACCACCATCGAGGACATTGCTGCCTCTGTTACCCTTGAGAATGTTGTTTTTGCTATTGCCAGTAGCGTTGATATTGCCACTCCCCGTCAGGGTCAAGTTCTCAATCCCATATCCTTGGTTCCCAGGTGTCCCCGGTGCCAGAGAATAAGTGACTGAGGCCAATACCGTATCAGCTGTCCCACCCAGGGAATCATCGTAGATTTCTTTGACGATATCGCCCACATTATCTACATAAGACCTCCTGCAAAAATAGGAACTGATTATGTAAAATAAAGTAAAACACTCAGAAAAACCATGACTTACGAAAAAGTAAAAAATTTGAATCCAGAAGAGTTTAAACGCTTTTGTGGAGT
>SFAU01000271.1 GCA_007096045.1 Microcystis novacekii Mn_MB_F_20050700_S1
AAGGTGCAAGGGTTTTAAGCGATTAAGCGCAGATTTCCTTGCACCTGAGGGACTCTCAATTCAGCTAAAAGCCTTTTCCGATAAAGGTTACAGCTTCTTTCAGCCAGCCCTAAGTAGGGGGGCAAAATTATTTGTAGGATGGGTTAGCAGTAGCCTAACATGATCGGGCGTTGGGTTTCATGCTTCAACCCAACCTACGTTCTAGGGTTGATTCAAGGTAGGGTTGATTCAAGGTAGGGTTGATTCATGAATCAACCCTACCCCGACTGATTATTGTTTACTGTTCACTGAAAATACTTCCCACTTCCTAACTCATAATTCATAATTGATACTCCTTTTTCTATTGCGCTAATATTCTGACTAGCTCTGCTTTCTTCATCTTGCTTAAACCAACGATTCCCTTTTCTTTTGCTAGACTCTTTAATTCAGAAACAGTCTTGAGTTTGAGAGTTTTTTCTGAAAATTCCTCAATCACTGCATCTTGAGGAGTGAGATAAAAAACAGTTTTGAGTAAATCTAATCCCTTCCCTTTTGTAATTCCACACTTGAGGGCGACAATTGAGTCTAAACTCTTCCAGAATTGACGGGGAGCCTCATCAATCCTAGCAGTAGCAGTAGCTAATTTAACTGTTTTTAGGGGGCTATTCGGTTGTTCAATCAAGAACTGTAAAGCAGATTTAATTTCTTCTCTTGAAGCTGTTGACAGATTTAGTTTTGGGGTTTCTTCTCTTGCCAAAACTCTGGATATATTCCTAGCATCTTCTGTTCCATCGGCAATAATACACCAAATTCTTTCTAGTCCAGCCTTTTCAGCGACAGCATAAACAAATGAGTTGCCGATAACTTCATAGCGATCCTCTGATAGTTCTTTGACGATTACAGGCAGCCAGTTGCGTCCACCTTTCTGCTGTAATAGTTTAGCAGTAACTTCAATTAAAAAACTATCGGCATCGGTTCCATTGGTAATTTCTATTTCATCTAGGTAGAGATACTTTAAAGTACCAATATCGGTATATTCCATCATTGTAAAAAATACTCCTTTGCTAAGTCTTTGTAGTATTCATGAGCGGGACGACTTTTATAAACGGCCGGCACGCGAGCGAAAGCAGCACTAGCTATAATAGCGTATTCTGGCAGGTGATGAATATGTAAATCTTTTTTGGCATTAGTGTATCTGGGATAAAAATAGGGTAAAAGGGTTTTGTCATTTTTTAGTATTTGATTAATTTCTTTTTGGGCAAGTTCTAACTGTGGTTGAGTAATCTTCTCACCGTTGAAAAAAATTGGTAAAGCTATGGGAGTACCGTCTTTTTTTGATTTTTGCATTTCCGGCAGAAACTCCTTGATGGCAGTGGCTGCATTATTAAGGGAGAATGAATTGTTATGTTTTGTGGGTAAGAGGACAACATCGGCAGCATAAACAGCCAGCTGGCTAGTAAATCGCCAATTGGGAGCTGCATCTATAAATATGTAATCATATTCATATCTAGCTAAGTCTAATTTTCTATGGAGAGTGGATATTTTCATTTTAGAATGGTAGTCAAATTCCGTCAGCCCTGCTATTTGAGGATCAGCAGGAACAACATCGAAGGTAATTTGTAGTTTTGTATTCTTAAAAATATAGGGAATAATCACTGATTTTAGCTCAATATTCTTATCAGTTAAAGCCTTTTCTAGTAGGCCATTTTGTGTTTTTATATTTAGGAGAGAGCTAGTTAAATCTCCTTGATTAAAATCAAAGTCTAAAACTAGAACTTTTTTACCAAAAAAGGCAAGGAAAGCTGCAAGATTTACGGTTGTGGTGGTTTTACCTATACCGCCTTTATTGTTGTAAATAGTAACCGTTAATGCTTTGGGAGTATTGTCAATTTTTGTCTTGATCAGCGCTATAGTCTCATCAATGTTATCAGGGGTTAGCTCTATGCAAGTAGTGGCAGGAAAAATGGTTTTACCATGTTTTCTAAATAACTGGATGTGTGAACCGTTAGTGATAATTCCCCATTGGGTTGCTTTACAGTTAGTCCCTAACAACTGACGCTTTAACTGATTGACAGTTGCCCTATAACTTGGACTATTTTCAGTTAGGTTAATATCTCTACCCTTTAACTCTATCAGCAGAAAAGGATTACTCTTTGTATGCAGAAAAACATCGTTTTCTAGGTTTCTCCGAGTGGCAAAGTCGGTAATCCCACCGCCTCCCGTGTCGTACTGTGGGATTATCTCCGTGGTTGAAAATCCTAAATTTGATATCAGGTAAGGTGCAAAGTTGGTGCTAACGATCGCTTCCGACGCATTTTGAGGCAAATCCTCAAGATAAGATTTGAGACTTGTTACTCTGGGGGTGTTATCTTTCATTTCAGTTCACAAACTATAGACTAAAGTTAATGAATTGCTCTTTTTTTGAGTATAATACTCTATTACCCATTAGAGAAAAATTAACTAATCTCGATCGCCTTGCTGAAGAAATTTTAGGTTTAATTCCAGCAGAAACGGTTATTATTGCCCAATTTGACGGTGATAGTATTGATTATCGTGCGGGTGCGGGTAAACACACCCAGGCAATTGTGGGCAAAAGGGGTGATATTGTCACGTCGGGATTGTGTACAGTGGTTTACCAGGATAGTTGTCCGGTGGTGGTGGGACAAACTCTAGGAGATAATCGCATCCGTCAGGATATAGCTATCGCTTTGGGGATAAAAACGGCTTTAGCTGTGCCAATTAGGGTTAATAATCGGTTATTTGGCGCAGTAATGCTGTTAAACCGTCTCGATGGTCAGGAATTGACCGATCAAGATAGTTTGTTAGTGGAGGAGTATCTTTGTTCTTGGCCAGATTTTTAGTAAAAGCGATTTTTGATCAGATTGGCATTCACGAATAAAGCGTTACAGTAAATTAGTCCTTCATAGGGATAGGGAGACCAATAGGATAAATCGTATAGACCATGAAAACGAAAGCCTTTTTGATACAATTGGTCGTAAATTTTTGTAAAAAATGTATGGCGAAAATCGGAGGGACGAAAGCCAACTTCTGAAAGAATCATGGCAATTTTTCTCTCTTCTAGAAAATTGGTTGCTCCAGCTAAAACCTGTAGCTCATAACCCTCTGTATCCATTTTAAGCAGGTCTATCCTATCTATCCCCTGCTCTTGACAAAAATTATCTAAGCTATCAATTGTAATTGTTTCTGTTTTGTCGGTGGATTGGCCTTGATTCTCTCCTATGGGCCGGTTTAAGGCATCGGTGAGGGAGTTTTGTTGAGAATTAGAGTTTAAAATAATTGTTTTTTCTGAAGGTTGCTCACCTAAAGCGATCGGAAAACAGCGAATTCGCTGATTATTAGCAAATTTTTGAGATAATTGGGCAAAAGTTTCCTTGATTGGCTCGAAACAAAGAATATCAGCTTGAGGAAATTTTTGATGAAAGTAACTACCTGTTTGTCCAATATTGGCCCCGACATCAAAAATAATCTTTGGTTGCTGGTGATGACAAATTCTTTCTATATCTGAGGCCACATCCCAACCAGCAGGGAAGGAATCGGGGGAAACTTTCTTGTAAGTCTGAAGACTCAATTCATGAATCAAATTTTTTAGCCGGCTTTTAATGCTCATAATTGTTTTGTAGATTGGGAGGATAATTGATACAGTCAATATAGCAATCGAAGTGACAAGTAACTAGAGCAAAAAAAGCCACTTCTATCCCCCATCCCTGCAACTGCTACTCAGCGATGAGGGATAGAAGTGGTTGAGCAATCCAGTTGAATCCTACGGCGATTTGATGGTTGAGGGTGGGCAGACGGTAGAGATAGACTAAGCGACGGGTAAGATGGGCAAGGGGGCCGGCTAATTGTAGTCCTAAACCGCTAATGGTAGCTTCATCGACTCCGAGGGTCAACATCTCGCCTAAAGGTTGATAACGGAAGGGTAAAGCTGGTTTATCGTGGAAACTCGCCCAAATATTCCAAGCGCAGTAGTCGGACTGTTGAAGAGCTACTTGGGCCGTGGCAGCATAGGGTTTATCCTCTTGGTCGCGACTATCGGCCGCATCGCCGATCGCGTAGATATTAGGGTTTTCAACAGTTTGTAAATATTGATTAACTTTTAGTAATTTGCGCTCATTATGTGCTATTGACAAATTAGCGATCAGTGGGGAGGCGATCGGGCTAACGGTCCAGAGAATTAGATCAACGGGGATATTGTCTATCTGTCCCTTGTAGTCAAGGGAGAGGCGATCAGCTTGGATATCGGCGACGGTGGTTTCTAGGTCTAACCAAACCAGACGTTTTTCCAGGGCTTTTTTGGCAGTTTCGCGGTTAAATTGGGTTGAAAGGGCAAGTATATCGGGGTTTCTTTCGATCAGACGAATTCTTCCTCTTTCTCCGAGGCGATCGGCCAGCTTACAGGCTAATTCTACGCCGCTATAACCGCCCCCGATAATGGCGACCCGAATTTTATCGCGATCGGATTGTTCTAGGGTTTTGAGTCGATCCTGAAGACGATAGGCATCCTCTAGACTACGAAAGGGGATAGCGTGGGTTTTGGCCCCGGGTAGGAATTCAAGGGAAGATTGACCACCGAGGGCGATGACGAGGCGGTCGTAGCATATATCGTTTTGATTGTCAAGGGTTATTTTATGATTATTAACATCGATCGCCGTGACGGTTCCCTGTTGGAAGTTAACGGGGGTATTGGCGAGCAATTCGCTGAAAGGGGGAGCAATTTCCCAGGATTGCAGTTCTGAGGTGACTAATTCGTAGAGAAGGGGAGAAAATAAAAAGCGATCGCTTTTATCAATTAAGGTAATTTGGGGGGGGTGTTGAGCGGTCCAAGGCAATTGACTCAAACGTAGAGCAGTATAGAGTCCACCAAAACCACCACCGAGAATACAAATTTTTGGGCTTGAGTCAGTCATATTGATCGCTGAGGGTTTTGTTTCTTATTTTGACACTCCCTGCCGTAAAATGGACGAGGATTCTTGGTTCAATGACTCAAGTTGTCTGGACAGTTGTTACAGAACCCAAGAATAGCAGTCCCAGTCCCTTCCTAAGCCTGCACTCGCATCTGCAGAAATACCGACAATCAGCAATTATCAGTGACTCTTAAATTATTGCAAATATATCAGCCTGCTCCCCACTTGCCGCTCCGCAGCTCCGGCGCTCCCCAATCTTCTATAACTTTTAAACAGGATTTAGGCTGACGACTAACGGCTAAAAAGGTTGATACCCCAAAAAAATCTCTAGTCCTTGTTCCTGGAAGTAATTATAATTATTTCTAACTCTTACCCCAAAAATATTTATGAAGCGAGGAATTTACATTACCGCTAACGATCGAGTTATCGATCAAGCGATCGCATTAATGAATAGTATTCGCTTGTCCGATCCTGATTCCCCCGTGATCTTGATTCCCTACGACAATAATTATCAACAAATTGCTGATTTATTGTCCGAAAAATACGGGGTTATTCTCTATCCCGATCTGCAATTAGTGGAAGAATTGGCACAGAAAATCTATGATATTTTTGGAGAAAAATTCTTTGCTCGTCCTAATCAATTTCGCAAGCAGGTGTGTTGGTTTGGAGAACTAGATCAATTTCTTTATATCGATACCGATATCGTAGTTTTTGAAAAAATAATAGATAATCTAAATTTCCTCAATACCTACGATTTTCTCTGCTGTGATTACCAACACAAAAAAGGGATTACTGATGTCTTTAATCCGATTGTTTTAGAACAAGGAATTTTCACAGAAAATGATCTAACTGGAATGTTTAACGGTGGTTTTTGGGCTAGTAAAAAGAATTTGTTCTCAGAACAGGAATTATATGGTGCTTTTCAAGAATGTGCCGCTCATCCAGAATATTTTGATTTTTCTCAAAAAACCTCCGATCAACCGATTATTAATTATACCATTCTCAAACGAGTTCCCAATCGATTTAATATTGTCTGCGCTCCGGGTTGTCAAGCGGGAAATTGGGGGGGAAGTTCTCATTTTCAACGTCAGGGGAATATCTTAATCGATCCGAGATTAAATCAGCCCTTAAAATATTTACATTGGGCAGGAATTCGCATTGAACCGGGTTGTCCCTACTGGGATATCTGGAAATATTATCGTTATCTAGATGATCCTAATCCCCCCGCAGATCCGCCAGTAAGCAAACCAAAAAATCGGTTTCAGAGATTATTAGATAAAATCAAATTATAGGTTTTATTTTTGGTGCATCTCCTATTTGTGACTTTTTCTCACCTATAGGTGAACAGCAGCAGTTATTAAAAGAGGGCGAATGCAATTCGCCCCTACAATAATATTATTTTCTGAGATAAGGTGAAAGGGAACAAGTGTTTTTTTCAACCCTATAGCTTAATTTAACTCCAATCCTGTTGCTCCTCGCTTTGGCGAATTTGATACACTTGTCCGTGACTGTGCAGTTGTCGAGTTTTTGCCCATAAACTGGCTTCATCTAACTGCCATTTTTCTAGGATTAAATCTAAATCTCTTTGGATTTCTCTTGCCCCCGGAAAGTTTTGATAACGTATGCGTAAACGAGCGCATTCAGCTAAGTTTAAATCATTGGGTTCTGATTGCAGTAGCTGATCAATAATCGGGCGATCTAGTCTTTCCTGTGGATGTTGTTGTTCTTGGTTTTTACTAGCCATAATTAATCGAACCAACCGATATCGGAATCCGTTAACTCTGTGGGGGTAGGAGTGGGGGCAATATAACGGGCCAAATTGGCCATTTCAAAGTTATAAAGACTGGGTTTCTTCGGCAATGGTTTGGTAATTGCTGACGGTTCAGGGGTGGGGGCGGGACTATTTTCTAGGGTTTTAATTTGATTATATAGTTTTTCAATTAACTGTTTTTTCTCAGTCAGTTCTGTTTCTGTCTTACTCAATTGACTCGATAGTTTTTCAATTAACTGTTTTTTCTCGGTTAATTCTGTCTGGGATTGGTTTAATTGACTCGATAATTGTGTCACCAAAGTAGTTTTTTCTGACAGGACAGATTCTAACTGCTCGGTCTGTTGCTGTTCTTTCAGTTCTTTTTCCAGAGAAATAACTTTTTCTTGGAGAGTTTGTTGATTTTTCTCGGTTTTTTCTAATTCTGCTGTCAAGTCGTTAATTTTTGCCTGTAGGGTGGCGTTAGTTTCCTTAGAACGTTTGGGAGAAGGAGAGGGTTGGGATTCTACCTCTTTATTAGCTTCTGTACGGATGAGATCGTTTAAATTACCTTTGGTCATAAGCTCTGCAAATAGGATATTACGATAGAATCGGATACTGTCAAGAAATCTCTTGGTTTAGGCAATCGATAATTATTCGCCCGATATACAAGCTTGATTAAGCTGGGGAATTGTTCCATAGGTTTTATTTTATAGCTTTAGGTCGATCGATCCCTGTCCATTTAAGCAATGAGAACAAATACCTAAATCTCAGTTTCGCCAGTAAGATTCTAAATTTTTCTGTAGTTAATAATACAGAATAGTAAATTTGTGTCAGACTGAAGGTAGAAGTTGATCGCACCTGTGGCAAGGATAAATTTATGAGTATTGAAGAAAAAGCACGTCTCAATTTAACCCAAGAACGACAAGCAGAGGGAATGCTCGAAGAAAACGTCTTAACTCGTACAGAGGAGCTTTTAGGGGAAGGAGAGGCAGAAACTGCGAAAGCGCGGGTTTTATTAACTGAAAATCGTCAAGAAGAAGAAAAACGTCAAGATCAAATTTTAGAACGTTCGATCGAAGCTATGCAATAGATAAATATCTGTAGAGACGTGGTTAACTGCGTCTCTATTTCCATTACCGATAACTAATCACTGTTAAACTAATCACTGTTCACGCTCTGGACAGTGAGAAAATGCAGATCCGAAGAAAACACCCCAATCCTTCCGTCAAAGTTGAGAGTTTGAGTTATGTGGTGAAAGTGCCGGAGGCACAACCACAAAATATTTTAGAAGAAATCGTTTGGCATAAGGAGATCGAAGTCGATAAATTGCGTGAACGGTTGCCTTTATTGGAATTACGCCAAAAAATAGCTAATACTGCGCCACCTTGCGATTTTTTAGCTGCCTTAAAACAGGGTAAAACCCAACCCGCTTTGATTGCCGAAGTGAAAAAAGCTTCCCCTAGCAAGGGAGTTATCCTGGAAGATTTTGATCCTGTAGCGATCGCCCGTACCTATGAACAGGGTGGGGCCACTTGTTTATCGGTTTTAACCGATAGTAAGTTTTTTCAAGGTAGTTACGAAAATCTTACCCTCGTCCGGCAAGCGGTATCTTTACCCCTATTATGCAAGGAATTTATCCTTTACCCCTATCAAATCTACTACGCTCGCTCTAAAGGAGCCGATGCTGTCCTTTTAATTGCCGCTATTTTAAGCGATCAAGACTTAGCATATTTTGTCAAAATTGTCAAGGGTTTAGGGATGACAGCTTTGGTAGAGGTGCATAGTCTAGCCGAATTCGATCGAGTGTTAGCCATTGAGGGAATCGAACTAATCGGCATCAATAACCGCAATTTAGAGACATTTAAAGTTGATTTAGACAATACTCGCCAATTACTAGAAGCAAGGGGTGAACAGGTGCGAGAAAAAGGTATTCTTATCGTCAGCGAATCGGGATTACACGAGGCGGCAGCTCTTGCGACAGTAAAGCAAGCGGGAGCAAATGCGGTTCTAATCGGCGAATCTTTGGTAAAACTGCCCGATCCTGCGGTCGGTATCCAGAAACTCTTTGAAAATCTGGGTTAGGGGTTTTTCAGTTATCAGTCAAAAGACAGTATTTCTTATCAAGATTATGTATATAGTTTCCTGTCTATATATTACCATGCCTGGCTATATATGACTATATTTGTATTGAAACTTTACAATACATCAGATCATACATTACTAAAACCGTCGTGAATCGTAATCGCCAGTTTTTTTATATATCTGAACTTCCCCCATACATATCTACTATAATGGACAAAAACCCCTATCTATCAATGGATACACCCATTAAACTTTCTTGATGTACCCATGTTGATTGTAAGATTTTTTAAGGACGGGGATGGAGCATATTGGCTAAAATGGTAGTCATGTATAGGGAAAAAGTTCCTAACCGTAATTCTCCTCTGCAAGAAAAGGACTGAGATTTATTAGGGGTTTCCTTGATTTGTACCCAGTAACGGGATAGCGGAAATTCTCTTAATCCCTCCGATAGCACAGGTTATGGCCTTTTGTCAACGGGGAAGTCCAGTAATATAGATATTTCTAGAAAATAGAGATGCACCCGGGATGCTGCCGATAAATTAGCCAGCCAAAAGACTATTTAAAAATCAAACTCATCTAACCCCGATTGTGGGGGAGAAAAGCGACTGCGAGGAGATTTTTTCGACTTTCTAAAAAAAGCGGGAATAACTGCGGCGATCAAAAATCCCATTCCCAAAGAAAAAGCCAATAAAACACCGATAGGTACTTTAATTGACTCAAATTGTAGAAACTTTAAAGAAACTGGTTGGATATTTTGGATAGCAAAAACCGCCATAGTCATAATCCAGCCGCCGACAATAGCACTAGCTAAAAAATTACTGATTGTATTCATGCTTGTCCTCGCCAGATTTGTAGGAGATTTTTTAACTTTTTGTAGGCTAATTTCGGAGTTAGATCCCTATTAACTAAACCACCGTGGGGCCAGAAATTACCGTTATCGGTTAAATCCCACCAACTAATTGCTTTGATATAGGATTTACTATAACAAAGGGTGTAGAATTGTTCCACCCAATCGGCTTGAATTGCCTCACTCCAGTCATCTCGCCATCGTCCTAGGGGTTCCTTTAAATAGGATAATTCATCGACGGTGGTGGCGGAAGAAATGCCTAATTCCGTGATATGAATTGGTTTTCCTAATTGACTAAAACGTTCCAATTGTCGATCGATCTCGAATAAATCTCGATCGGGATAATATAATTGTAGTCCGATCGCCTCAAATTCAATACCTGCCTCTAGACAAGTTTGCAGATATTCTAAAGGACTATGTTGGGGCGGTTGATGGTATGCCACATTTTCGCCCCAAGTGCAACAACTATTAACAATTCTATACACTTGCGGATTGCCGCGACGGGATTCTTGACAGGCAATCTCGGTTAATTCAAGCAACTGGTTGAGGGAGAAATTTAAATCATTTGCCCATTTAATGCCGTTAGCCTCGTTAATCACGTCAAAATAGCTGATTTTTTGCCGATAATATGCCGTAACTTCCCTAACTCGCGTTGCCACTAATTTTTTAATCTCTGCAAAGGGTTGATTGCGGATAAAGTCGGGAATGCCCACGGGATGAAACCAGACGAGAGGATGACCTTTCGGAGTAATATTGTGATTAAGTAGCCAATCAACTCGTTTATCCGTCTCATTTTGCTGAAAATATCGCCAATAAAAGGGTATTGTTGCAAAATTAAAGACTGCTTGGAATAATTCTTGGTATTTTTCTCCCTGTTGGGGATAGCCAAAAAAATTACAACCAAAGAGAAAGTCTGGTTGTGGAGGATTTTGGGCGATAATTTGGTTTGCTTTACTGATAACTGCCATTTCTCCCGCCCAGAGACTCTCAGTTAGGCTTTGATCACAGTATTGCACCCTTTCTCTATTATTATCGCTGGCTTTGGCTAAATCGAGATAGCTTTTCGCTGTTTCCAGACGTTGCCAAATAGCGGGGGAAAATTGCCCACCCTGTTGCTGCCAGACTTCGAGATACTGTTTAACCCGATAAAAATGGGAGTCAGCGGCAGCTAAATTAAAATTTAAGGGAAAATCAGCCTCAGAGTAACCTAAACCCCGATTATCTGCCTCTAGGAACATTTCCCCGAAACCCTTCACCGGTAACTTAAGAGTTATCGCTACAGGGGAGAGGGGAAGGGAAGAAAATAATTTTCCCTCCTCCAGATTGCGGGGAGGATTAGGTAAGGGTTGGGCAGCAAGGGTGAGAAAATAGAGTTGATTGAGGGCTTTTTTATTTAAAGGTTGACCATCGGGGCTAAAAGCCTCTATTTCTATTTTTTTTGGCAATATTTCGGCTTTTAAACTGGTATTAATTGCTAAGGTGACAGTGAATCCCCCTGTTAGATAGAGAAATTGTCGTCGCGGAAACTGATTAAACATCTATTTAATTTCTAACCATCATTGGGGAATAGTAAGAACAAGAATCCTAACTCTATTGACTTAACTATCACTAATTTAAACCGGGAAACTGGCTGAGGTGGTTTTCAATAGAGAATAATTGAGATAACTTATTAATTTTAATCCTTGATCCCCCCCTATGACTGAGACAACTAACGATATTGCCACTTCCCGTCTGTGGTTACTACTTACCGCTTTTCTCTACGCAATTTTCACCCTGATGGCCGATAGTCATAGTCTCATGGTACAGTGGCCTTGGGTCGCTATCTGGCAAATCGGGTTACTCTGTCCGATTTTATGGTTATTATCCCAGATTTGGCACCATAAAAGCTTGACTGGTTTGGGTAATGGTTTTGATCTCATAACTGGGATTATAGTCTTGGGATTAATTATTTCTAGTCTTTTCTCCCCCTTTCCCAATCAAGCGCGCTGGTATAGTTGGGCAGCTATTGGTATTATCTGCGCTTTATACGCCCTGCATCAATGGATTATCACTGATAATTCTCCCCAGCGACGCTATGCTATCCTCAGTTTTCAAGGTTATCTTAGTGTGGCTTTTATTATTATCAGTCTTTTTTTGTGGACAAGCCAAACTTTAGCACCGGAATTAGCAAGGATTAGGGAATTACAGCAAAATGGAGTCGAGATTTCTTTTGATTTTTCAGTCTTAGAGTTACGCAATTGGGCGCCCTTGGGTCATCAGAATTATGTGGCGGGTTTTCTCGTTCTTGCCTTACCTTTACTATTGGGATTAGCTATATTGGCTAAAAATTGGCAGCGTTGGCTATGGTTTACCGGTATTGGTTTAGGCATTCTCGATCTCTACACTACCAGTTCTCGGGGTGGTTGGCTAGGATTAATCGGGGTTTGTGTGGTAGGATTAGGAATTTTAATTTTTAGAAGTCAAATTCCCCGACTCTGGTTAGGATTAGGAGGATTAGCCACTTTGCTGTTTTTATTGATTGTTATCTTCGCTAATAATCGTCTAAAAACTGCGATAACTTCCCTAGTACAGGGAGGAGGAGATAACGAATTTTCCTATCGTTGGATTAATACCCTTATCGGTGGGCAGATGGGCAGTGAAAATTTTTTGACGGGGATTGGTTTAGGCAATGTTCCTATCACTTATCAGCACTACCGTCCTCTGATAGCGGGAAGGGCATCAGAATTAATTTATCAACTGCATAGCACCCCCGCTCAATTATTTGCTGAATTAGGTATTTGGGGCATTTTAGCGGGGATTGGACTGGTTACACTGCTGATTTTTCATTTTTTTCGTTTTTCCGCCCCTGACAATTTCAGCGATCAAATTTTACTGCCCTGTGTTTATACAGGATTATTCGGCTACGGATTAATGAGTTTAACCGATTATCAATTAGATAATATTGCTATTGCCGGAACCTTAACTATTTACCTAGCTTGTCTGACTTCTTCCTTACCCAGAAAAGAAACTAAGTTTTTAGCTATTCCCACAAAAGTTATCTTTTTTACAGGATTGGGAATTGTGTTAGTCATGATAATTTGGTTACTTCCTATTCATCGCGCTTGGCAACTTTCTAGTTATGGCTTCGATTTTTTGGCAGAAAAAAAGAGCGAACCTTTTCGCGATACTCTGATTAAAGCCCATCAATTAGCACCCTGGGAACCCTATTATCCCTATCAATTAGGTTGGAATTTAGGCGATTTAGCTATTAATACCAATAATCCTCAGACTCTAAACGAGGCAATTAAATATTTTCAAGTAGGAAATCAGGTTTCTCCCTATCAAGAATTCGGCCACAGTAATCTGGGATGGTTACAACTGAGGCAAAATCCCTCTGCGGCAACTAAATCCTTTATCGAATCAATAAAATTAATCCCCGCTAAAAGAGGGGTTTTTCAGGGTTTGGCTGTCAGTTTACTAGCTCAAAATCAATCCGATTTAGCCATAGAAGCTTTTGCTTTAGAAGCTGTGCGTGATCCTTTATTTATTACCAGTCCCCTCTGGCGTTTACCCAGCCTACAACCAATATACACAAAAATGTTAGACAGGGTTGATTCAATTTATAGTCAGCTTTTGCAAAGTAATCCTTCTGAGAATTTGAAAAATAATCTGCATTTTTATCGTGGGAGTTTGTCTTGGTGGCGCGGGGATGAACTGAAGGCAGCCCAAGATTGGCAAAAATCCGGGAAAGAAGTGGGAAAAGCTTTATTAAATCCCTCCCTAAAAAATCCCTTACCCGGGGTAGATTTACTGAAACAAGCTTGGTTAAATCCCCCTGAAAGAGGGAAGCTTTTAGCACAAGCATGGTTACAATCTCAAAAAAGTTTTTTACCGACCGAGATAGAGAAAAATTTAGCCGATTCCATGGCCAAATCTGCTAACTTTGACCTCTGGTTAAGAGAAAAGGCAACCCCTTGGCAATATCGTCGTCAAAGGGCAGGTTTTGGGGTAAATAGTCGTCATATCGATGGGGTTCAACCGCTTGATTTTACTCCCGTGGTCGATAATATTGCCGTCACCACATGGTTTAATAATCTGTTTGCTACTCCCGATTATTTCCCCGAATTCGATACTGTCCTACAACCGCTGCGGGAGGAATTAATTAAGAAAGTGCAGGGATAACAGCCTAAGCTAGAGCTAGTAAATATAAATAGCTCCCTGTTGATTGAGGTTAAAGGTGGTATAACCGGGGGTACTCCCCGGAACTTTGGTGACAGTAATCGTGACTAAATTATCATTATTGACCTCTACGGCATAGATTAAACTGGAAGAATAGCGATCCACGGCGGCATTAGCCCGATTAATCAGAATATATGCCGGAATTACGAAACCTCTTAGGGTTGTCTCCGTACCTGGAGATAATAATTGGGGAGAAGAATTAATATTGGCCGATAGGTCATAATTGAGATCAATATCGGTTTGATTGATGATTTTGATCTCCACGGGACGACTCATATTCACCCTAGCAACCGGCTGCCAAGGACCCGGTTGAAAGGTGGTAGCGGGGGGATTTTGAGCAAGTAAAGAGGGGGGAAAAACTAATCCCAGACTTAACACGAGGGAAAGAGTTAAAAAGCGATCGCATTTCATAGATAAATCCTGGTCTAGGGTTTTCATCCTATTTTAGGGAGGTATCTCCAGTGTTTTATACTTTAAAGTAGAAGCTTTTGAAATTAGACCTCTTGCATAAATCCGAAAACAAACGATAGAAACAATAATGGGAGGGACTTTCAGTTAATTATTTATTAGTAGTTGATAATCTTCAAAAATGTTGCTGTACAAGGATCGACTATTGATCAGCTATCAGGGAATATCCTAGGCTTCCCTGATTCTGCTCTGTAAACAAGGCTAAATACACCTATTTTTCTCTAGAAGTTTCCCTAGTAACCCCTATCAACGGTTTAACTTAGGTTGAGATTGATTATATGCCTACCATCGACATATCGGGAGTATCCCACAGTTACGAGTTATTTTCGCCCCAAGCGGATAAACCGGTTTTAGTCTTTATACACGGTTGGTTGCTGAGTCGTCACTACTGGCAGCCTTTGGTAGATATTCTCTCCCCAGATTATCCCTGTCTAGTTTACGATCTCCGGGGCTTTGGCGACTCCCAAAAAATCACCTCTAACAGTCCTCCTAGCAGTTATAACCTTGAATCCTACTCCCAAGACGTTATTACCCTTCTTAACCGCTTAAACCTCGATGCTGCTTGGTTAGTTGGTCATTCCCTCGGTGGTAGTGTTGCTTTGTGGGCTGCAGATATCTGTCCTGAACGCATTAAGGGGGTAATCTGTATGAATGCCGGCGGTGGCATCTATCTAAAGGAGGAATTTGAGCGATTTCGGGAAGCCGGAAGACAGATTTTAGAGAGAAGACCGCCTTGGTTGCCCCTTGTTCCCTTGATTGATCTTTTATTCTCGCGGATGATGGTCAAGCAAACCCTAAGCAAAAAATGGGGCAAACAGCGAGTGATTGATTTTGTCCGGGCCGATTACCAAGCGGCCCTAGGGTCACTTTTGGAAACCACCACTATCAGTGAAGTTCATCTTTTACCCCAGATTGTCTCCCGTCTCCCGCAACCAGTCTATTTTCTAGCGGGGAAAGAGGACACGATTATGGAAGTTAAGTACGTTAACCATCTGGCCAGTTTTCATCCCTTGTTTGAAACTGGCAGCAACGTGATTGAGTTATCCGATTGTGGTCATTTTGCCATGCTCGAACAAACAGCAGCGGTGGCCCAAAAGATGATCGCTATTTTAAATCAGCATCGGGGTTAGGTGTTGGGGTTTTGGGGTGTTGGGTGAAATTTCCCTATCTCCCCATTCCCCCATTCCATCCACAGATACTGTTAGGAAGTGAAAATTTATGTCACAATGACTCTATAAGGGCGATTTTTTACTGATCGCCGAAGCCGTCTATTAATCGAATCGATGTCTTTGAAGAACGTAGTCCCAAACTGGAAACCTGACTTTCCTTTCCCATTCTTGCCACTAATAGCGGAATTTTTCTCCCTTTTGTGTTATCCACGGGAATTTTTGAGCTATTGCTGAGATTGACATTTTGTCACTTCCCGTTAGTTGAATTCAACAAAAGAAGCTGTTTAGGAGCAATTTATGTTACACCGCAAGATTTATCAATTCTGTATGGATGGTCAGGAAGTCTGCATTTTCTTGCGCGATCAGCAAAGATGGATTGATAATGCTCGTATTATCGATCTAGAAAGCGATCTTGTCACCATTCGCTACGAAACAGAAGAAGAAGACGAGATTAGTTCTTGGGAAGAAATGGTGCGTTTAGAAAGTATTGGTGCGGTGAGCAGAAAACTGGCCTCGGTGTCGCGGACGAATCCTGATATTAATGTCTCGGAAGATTGTCCGGAAGCAGAACAACTTTATCCCCATTCTCCCGATAGCTTAGATTAATTTTGTCGATTTAAATGACAGTGGCTAGAAGTCCCGAGGTTTTAACAATGGCCAAGGGACTTTTAAGGGATGGAAGGGAAAAGAGTCGGTAAGTAGAGAGGCACAATTATTTGTAGGATGGGTTAGCAGTAGCGTAACATGAGCGGGCGTTGGGTTTCATGCTTCAACCCAACCTACGTTCATTTTATATTTAATTCCACCCACTCACTTAGGAATCACCACTTGTTGTAAAATTATCGTCAAAGCCGCCAGATTTTCTCTATTATTAGCTGCAGGAGCAAAATGAATTCTAATCCCTACTTCGCTGCCAAGGATATCTATCAAAAATTTGTGGCAGTAGTAATAGTTTTAGTTAGTTGTTGGTTAGTGACTTTTCCCGCCTTCGCCGGGTCTGCCCCTCTAGAAGTTAAAATTAGTCTAGGCTCCGGGCAAGGAGAATTAAAATTCTTTCCTAGTCAATTAAACTTTATTGCCGGACAAAAATACAAATTAATCCTCGATAATCCCAGTCCCACTAAACATTATTTTACCGCTAAAGACTTCGCTGATGCTAGTTGGACGCAGAAAGTTGAAGCGGGAAAAGTGGAGATTAAAGGGGCAATTCACGAACTAGAATTAAAACCTAATGCACAGGCAGAATGGGTAATAGTTCCTCTCAAAACTGGTAAGTATAAATTAATCTGTACTATTCCAGGTCATGCTGCAGCGGGAATGGTGGGAGAAATCACCATTAATAACCCATGAATTTAAGAAAAATTGTCTCCTTTGCTTTCCTATTATTTATTCCCCTATCGGTGGTCGCTAGTCGTCTTAATTGGGGAGATCAAGCTATTTTTATCACTGCCGCTTTATCGATCATTCCCCTGTCAATTTGGTTAAGTACGTCTGTGGAAAGAGTTGCCGTAGTTACTGGGCCAACTTTGGGAGGATTAGTTAATGCTATCTTTGGCAATACTACCGCTTTAGTTATTGCCTTAATTGCCCTAAAAAAAGGCTTGGTGGACATCGTACAAGCTAGTATTACCGGTAGTATTCTCAGCGATTTATTATTATTTATGGGCATGGGAATGCTCACGGGAGGAATTCGCTACAAAGAGCAAGAATTTAAACCGATTTTAGCCCGGGTAAATGGTTCTTCGATGGCTTTAGCAGTAATAGCGATCGCTTTACCAACTTTGGTAATATATACTTCTAACGTGGTGGAAGTTGCCGATATTCTCAGTCTTTCCCTAGTCACTGCCACCGTTTTATTAATAGTTTACGGGTTAACTTTATTATTTTCCCTCAAAACCCATAGTTATCTCTACGAAGTGGGATTAAGTAACGAAAATACCCCCGATAATCAGGTTAGTGAGGAAGAAAAAGCTCAAGTCTGGATTTGGTTACTTGTGCTGCTTACTTCCACCGTAGCTGTAGCCTATGAGTCGGATTTATTTGTTAATGTAGTGGAATCGGTGATGGAAGGATTTAATCTTACTCCTCTCTTTATTGGGGTAATTTTTATTCCTTTAATTAGCGATGTGTCTGGAATAGTTACTGTCACTCAATTAGCCCTAAAAAATCAGATGGATTTAACGGTTTCCGTGGCGATGGGTGATAGTTTATTGGTGGCTTTATTCGTAGCTCCTTTATTAGTTTTTATCGGTCAATTTTGGCAGCAACCGATGGATTTAAATTTTAATCCCTTTAACGTGGTGGCTTTGATTGTAGCGGTGGTTGTCACTAATTTAATCAGCTTTACTGGTCGTTCCAATTGGTTAGATGGAACCCTATTACTAGCCACCTATTTAATCTTGGCAGTGGCTTTTTATTACCATCCCACCTAGCCAAAAAAAGAGATTTGGGTATTTTCTGAGATTGGGTGTATCTCATTTTTGTAAATCTGGGATTTTTAAAGGGAAACTCTCTGCTAAAGTCGGGCATTACTTTCGATTTTATCACTCAATCCCAGCTTTTGGGGGGTAGAACCCCCCAAACCCCTAGGGTTGATTCATCGTAGGGTTGATTCATCGTAGGGTTGATTCATCGTAGGGTTGATTCATCGTAGGGTTGATTCATCGTAGGGTTGATTCATCGTAGGGTTGATTCATCGTAGGGTTATTCATCGTAGGGTTGATTCATCGTAGGGTTGATTCATGAATCAACCCTACCCAAACCCCCCCCGTTGGGGGCGTGGCGCCGCCCCCAAACCCCGGAGCGCATTAGCTTTTCGGTGGGATGCTTACAGCCAGCTGCTGATATATCTGTAATAATTTAAGAGTTACTAATAATTGCTGATTGTCGGTATTTCTGCAAATGTGAGATGAACTACCGAGATTTCTGTCTTAGAATGGATTGGTATCATCTTACCGCCGCAGGATTGCTGATGATGAAAAGAGGGTTTTGGTTTGTCGTCGGGTTAGTAGTAACGATAATTCTGCTTCCTTCCCTAGTTCTTTCTAATTCCATCGGTGAACAGGGAATTTATGCCGATCGATTGCGGGCGGAACCCTATAATTTATTAGGGCGAAAAATTGCCATCGGTCAAGTGGAAATTGGCCGACCGGCTCAGTTCGGTTATGATAAAGTGGCAGCTTGGCAGCCTCCCTATAAATTAGCTGGTGTTTTTTTTCGCGATCAAATTGCCAAACCCAACACCTATCTAGATAATCACGCCGCTATGGTGGCAACGATGATGGTAAGTGATGATAAAAAAATCCCCGGAGTGGCCCCAAAAGCGCGATTATATTCGGGGGCGGTGGGTTCTTTGCGACGCGGTGGACAACCGGAAGAATGTCTTGCTAGTCAAAATATTGCCCGACAAAATAGCGGTGATGTACGCGCGATTAACTTTAGTTTTGGGGAATCTTTGCAAAGAGATCAGCGACGGGAACCAAAATTAGATGGTCAAGCTTTATTAACTCAATGTGTTGATTGGTCATCGCGAGTTGATGATGTTCTTTATGTAATTGCTGGTAATCAAGGTAAGGGAGGAATTCCCATTCCCACCGATCATTTTAACGGCATTACTACCGCTTATACAGCGACAAGAGAAGGAAAATTTACTAAAGTTGATTTTGCTAATATTAGTGCTTTACCGGTGGGTATTGGCCGCAGTTTAATTCAACGGGAAATTAATGATGGTTCCCGGCGCTCAATTAATTTAGTTGCTCCCGGCAATAAAATAGAGCTTTATGACCTCAAAGGTAAATTAAATACTGTTAGTGGCACCAGTTTCGCCGCCCCTCATATTACGGCATCGGTGGCACTTTTACAAGAATACGGCGATCAACAAATTAATCAAAAAAATCCCCATTGGAGTCTCGATTCTCGTCGTCATCAAGTGATGAAGGCAGTAATGCTTAATTCTGCGGATAAAATTAAAGATACGGGTGATGGCTTATTATTAGGTATGAGAAGGACTGTTTTAACTAAAGACCAAAAAACTTGGTTAGAGTCTGATGCTTATAAAGACCCGAAAATTCCTTTAGATATGCAGATGGGGACGGGACATCTTAACACTTTTCGCGCCTACCAACAGTTTAGTAATGGTCAATGGTCAGCCACAGAATCTATTCCTGCTATTGGTTGGGATTACGGTACAGTTACCGCTAATAGTTATCAAGATTATGCCCTAGAGAAGCCATTAAAAGCTAATAGTTTTGTTTCGATAACTTTAGCATGGGATCGTTTGGTAGAACTAATCGACAGTAATCGCAATAATCTCTATGATATCGATGAAAGTTTCCGAGATCGCGGACTGAATAATTTAGATGTTTATCTTTTACCCGCTCAAGAGGATAATAATGCTAAATACACCTGTGCTTCCCTGAGTGATAGTGATAGTTTAGAGCATATTTTTTGTCTTATTCCTACCTCTGGAAACTATAAAATTCGGGTTCAATATCGTCAACAAGTTAACGAGAAAGAACAAGCTTTTGCTCTCGCTTGGTGGACAGTTCCCGAATAATAAAAAGGCAGTCAATCGTACTATTAACAACGGATTTGGTATAATTTAAATACTGACCAACCTCTGAGAGACACCTCGTTTTCTTTTCGGGATAACATCATCAGAGATTCCCCAATAGTTTGATGCCTGAGACATATTATATAGTAATAATTCGGCTGGCATTTTTTCTAAAATAACTCGGTTGAGATTAGCGGTATTGATATTCATTGCTCCCATCACAGAGGAACCAAGTTCTTTCGATAATAGCGGAATAACAGCATTACCAATCTCACGAAAACCATGCCATATTGTGCGGTGAAACTGAAACCAATCGGGGAATGTATGCAGTCTGGCAGCTTCTCGTACAGTAATACAACGAGGAATAGAATAGTGAATAGGTCTAGGAGCAGTATAGGCCCCTTTGTCACTATTTGTTCCGGCCCGGAGAGTATTACATAAACCAGTGGGATAAAGCTTTAAAAAGCGACTTTTTGGTTCCACTGTACCCGGTTCGGTTAAGATAAATCTATCAATTGATTTTTGGGTATGAACTGAGCCTATATGTCCATAGATTTTTGTATCTACTGTTCTTTGATGGCAAAGTTTAAAAATATCTTTTGGCTGCACTGAATATTTTTTCCTTGTACCACTATAATCTAATTTTGACGCTGGTATGCCTAAATCAGTATCGATAAAAGCTGGTATTAATTCTAAATCTGAGATGGCATCATAGACGCTGGTAAAAGCTGATTTTTCTCCTGAAAAAACAGCAGGATATGTGGCCATTGTCACATCCTTGCGACTACCGATTAAGATTAATCTTTTGCGCTTTTGAGGTGCGCCGTATTCACTAGCATCTAGGATTTTAATTGGCTGATTAATTGTATAGCCAATAGCTTCAAATTCAGAGATTAACTCCTCTAAAAATTGTCCATGTTTACCCGTAGCCATACCGGGAACATTTTCAAAGATAAAGTACTTGGGTTTAATTTCCTTGACAATTCGCAGATATTCAAATACTAGGGAATTTCTAGGATCATCTATTTGTCGTTTGCCAATAAGTGAAAAACCTTGACAGGGGGGACCACCAGCAATTAAACTAACATCGGTAGAATAGCCTTTTAGTTTTAATAAGTCTAATATTTCCCTACTGGTTACTTTGGCTATATCCCGGCAAATAGTTTGACAATAGGGAAAGTTAAAATGATGAACCAAGGAATGGACTGCATCAAACTCCACCGCTACAGCAATATCAAATCCTGCCGCTTCTAGACCAAGGGACATCCCACCGCAGCCAGCAAATAAATCGATCGCAATTGGTCTATGTTTCACCTTGATAATTAGTTCTCTATTGTCTGTTTTTTATTATACTATAATGTCGCAGTCAACCTCTGCAGTTAATGTCATGACTTCTACCCTGTTGCCGATTCTTCCTGCTGTTGACGAGGTTTCGTTCAATTTCGCTCAATCTGATGGATTTTGGGCGAATTTGGCAATCGCTGTAGGTTAAGGGGGTGAGATCATAACAATCCGTTGCCAAAACCGACTTTTCAGAATACAATGGAGAAGAGTAGTCATTCATCGCTCAGATTAGTTAAGATGACATTACATGACTAATAATATTGACCATGATCGCTTATTTAAGGAGTTAATCTCCACCTTTTTTGTCGAATTTATCGAGTTATTTTTTCCTCAATTGATGGATTATTTAGATAGGGACTCGATTACTTTTTTAGACAAAGAAGT
>SFAU01000272.1 GCA_007096045.1 Microcystis novacekii Mn_MB_F_20050700_S1
ACAGAAAGCGGAAAAAGAAGCGAAGCTAGAAGTTTTAAAGCGAAGTAAATATAGCTGGTTAAAAAATGAAAAAGATTTAACGGAAACCCAAAAAATCAAACTAGAAGCTATCAAAGAAACTTTGACAAATTTGAAAAAGATGCACGAGTTAAAGGAAGAATTTAGAAAGATTTATGAAACCTCAGAGAATCCGACAGAGGGACTGTTATCCATCTCGGAATGGTTGGCAAAATCCTCCAGTGTTTTTACCAAGAGTTGTCAAACAATCCGAAACTGGTTTGGAGAAATTATTAGTTATTTCGAGCGAAGGACAACGAATGGGGTGGTCGAGGGAATCAACAATAAACTTAAACTAATAAAACGGAGAGGCTATGGCTTGAGAAACTTTCGGAATTTTTGGGTTAGAAGTATGTTATCTTGGCATCTTGTATGTTGATTTAGCATAAAGAGTAACGAAGAGCCACCTATTCGATGGTCAAGACAAATACCAGAAGCTTGTGAACCAAGTACAGTAACAGTCAGATTACATCCTTCTGGACGCTGGCATATCTCAATAAGATTTGATGACCCAACAATTAAGCCTTTACCAGTAATAGATAAAGCCATCGGAATTGACTTAGGAATTAGTAGCCTTGTGATTACCAGCGATGGAGAAAAGGTATCTAATCCCAAGCATTTTAAAAAGCATTATCAGAGACTGCGAAAAGACCCAAAAAATCTTTCTAGAAAACAGAAAGGGTCAAAAAATCGAGAAAAGGCAAGAATCAAAGTAGCCAAAATTCACGCCCAAATTACTGATAGTAGAAAAGACCATTTACACAAGCTAACCACTCAATTAGTTCGTGAAAACCAAACGATTGTGGTTGAGAATTTAGCCATCAAGAATCTGGTCAAAAACTCGAAATTATCTCAGGCAATATCTGACGTTAGTTGGGGAGAAATTACCCGACAATTAGCTTATAAATGCCGTTGGTATGGGAGAAATTACATCGAAGTAGATAGATGGTTTCCTAGTTCTAAAAGGTGTAGTAATTGCGGGTATATTGCTGAGAAAATGCCGTTAAATATTCGAGAATGGGACTGTCCAAGCTGTGGGACGCACCATGACCGAGATATTAACGCCAGTAAAAACATTTTGGCCGCAGGACTTGCGGTGTCAGTCTGTAGAGCGACCATAAGACCAGAACAGAGTAAAGGGAGCATCTCATTTATGCAAGTGAGTAATTATACTTATCCCTAAAACTGTTTTCTAGCAAGGTTTTCAAAATAGCTTGACATAAAAACCTGATTTAGGGGTTACAAAGGTGAGATGCAAGGTGAGATGCTCCCCAGAGTAAAACTGGGGCGGCAGGTGCGGAACCCCGCAAGGGAAAGAAGCAGAAACCCAAATCGTGAGGTTTGGGAATCACCGTCCGTTTTACGGCGGTGAGGATGTCAACAGGAATCATGACTATTTGACCACCCTACACTCGTCGGCGATCGCACATCTATATGGCGATCACACTGATACATAATCTAGATATCAGCCATTTTAGCTTATACAGGAGGAAAAGCGGAAGAAAACTGGAAAATGCTTTAAATCCTCACTTCGCAATCGCCTCAGCGTTGAGATAGGAGAGCTTGGAAACGCGCCTCAGATAGCTCAGAACGTGTCAGCAGCTACTGCTAGGCTATAGAATTTCAAGAATTTAGAGCCGTAAGTGTATAGGTTGATTTTGCTCACAACTACTAACGAGCAGAAGGAAAAGAAACAAATTTTCTTCTTCACTTGAACAAACAAAGGAGAAAAACAATGTCCCGTAAACAAGGTCAACCCCCCTGTCAACATACTGTAGAGTCTGGAGATCCATTTTCCAATCTTGCACTTGCCTACTATGGCGATGGCAGCGATGCGAACGCGAACAAAATTGCAGGTGCAAATCCTGGTGTTTCCCCCACAAGTTTGCAAATTGGTCAGAAACTTCAAATTCCTGCTTAGAGAACGTTTGAAAATGGTCAACCTTAACAAAAGAATAGGCTTTTCAGACATTGATTCCTAACGAGAGAATAAGGCTTTCAGCCGTTGGGTCGGACTTTCCAAACGTCCTCTAACTACTAACAAATATAATTACGGAAAAAAGACAATGAGTAACCACGCAATAATGGCAGTCGCCCATCTCTGTCATAAAAACTTCAAAAAATACCCGTATGGCACCGCATTAGGAGCGGCAGCTGGAATTGCAGGAGGGATTGCATTAGCACCAATAGTTGCGCCAGCATTGGCTTTATTTGGTGTAACTGCGAGTGCCGCTGCGACAGCATCGACTATAGCTGGGGGTTTGACTGCATCTGTTGTAGGCGGCGCAATTGAAGCTACGGTGAAGGGCGATAAGCAGATGGACAAATTTAATTAGACCTAGAAGTGACGGAATCGACAACCTGCCGCTATCTGCTTCCAAATTTATACTGTCCACCTGCTTATTCCAGAAAAATAAATGTAACTGCTCACAGCAAAAAGCAGGGCTTTTTGAGACCCATGATGGGCGATCGCGCTCATGATGGGTGTCAAGCAGGAGGACTCTTGCAGGGTCTAAACTCTGACTTTCTCTCAGGGGAAGCATTCAAGCGATCGCTAACTAACAAAAACTCAAAGTTTGAGTTTCTCTAAATACCTAAATAGCTACTTTGCAAATGTTGGAGCGTTAATTATGTCAGTCGAAATTTTTGTGGATTCCCAATTCTCTGGAACCGCATCAGGTTCTCTCGATCAGGACTATTCTTATGTTGGGGATTTTTGGAACGACAAAATATCCTCGATCAAAGTTTACTCCGGCACTTGGGAATTTTTTGAGCATGCAAACTTCCAAGGAAGAAGTTTTCGGCTTACGCCGGGTGAATATCCCTGGCTCACCAATACCTGGAATAATATGATCTCATCCTTCAAACAAGTTGGACAAGACACTCCATCTGCTCCGTCAGGCGGTGGTATGGCACAAGAGATCCTGAATGCCCACAACTCCTACCGATCGCAAGTCGGTGTTCCACCCCTCACTTGGTCTGATGATTTAGCGAGACAGGCTCAAGAGTGGGCAAAATACCTCAGTGACACTGGAAAATTTGAGCATAGTGGAGCGAACGGGCAAGGAGAAAATATTTGGATGGGTACTTCACGCCATTATTCGTTCACGCAAATGATTCAGAGTTTTGGTAACGAAAAGCAGCATTTTGTTCGTGGAACATTCCCTAATGTTAGCAATACTGGCAATTGGGCTGATGTCGGTCACTATACTCAAATGGTTTGGAGAAATACTACACAAGTAGGATGTGCTGGTGTTGACGGTCGTGATGGAAAGTATCGACTCGTTTGTCGCTACAGCCCTCCAGGAAATGTTATGGGTCAATCAGTTTTCTAACGGCATCTATCTTCATTAGACATCGACCGAATTTAGATTTTGACTCAAGCATTGCAAGGGTTTTAGTCTCCTAATCGGAGATGTCTAATGGCAGATTTATTGTAAGTTAAAATCTAGAACAGTTTATTTAGCGAAAGGAGTTGAAAAATGGGATTCTCTCAAGATTATCCGAATGTTCCTGACTGGGTAGCTAAACCCGAAGGGTACCAGACGGGATCAATGGTCAAATACCAAGGCAATATCTTTTATGCAAACTTCTGGGCTTCAGAACCAGGGGTAGGGGATGCAGATCATAATGGTTGGCGATTTTACGATGAGTTGTACGATCAAACACCTCACACCCCAACGGAACAAGCTAAAATAATTGCCTACATCCCGACTTGGAGAAAAGACGAGGGATTTAACTATGCCAATGATGAGATGTATCAATACATCACCCATGGAATAATCGCTTTTCTGACGTTTAGCGAAATAAATCTGGGTGAGTTTGAACCCAACTCAGTCAATGATGTTTATGCAGTTCTTTCAGATATTGTCAACAATTCCCTTCACTTTTACTTCGAGAGATTAATTCTCCTTGGGTGAACTACGCACCTCTCTATCCCATAGCGGTTAAACGCATTTGGGAATGCTTTTCGCAAAATGTTGTAGGAACCCAT
>SFAU01000273.1 GCA_007096045.1 Microcystis novacekii Mn_MB_F_20050700_S1
GCTAGATCCAATAAACGCTTGGGGAGAGAATACCTCTACTTTTTCAGAAGCAATTCTGTCTAAGCAAGTAATCTCTGTGAACCAAGAATCCCCGTCTCTTTAGAGCGGGGAGTGTCAACCCCAGAAATGATCGGGCGATCGATCCAGTTAGGAGTCTGCAAATTTAATGTTAATACGGAAGTGCGTCAAGCCTATATGCAGTCCCTGAAACAGGAAATTTGTCGGCCAGAGGATAAGGATTTATTAGAGATCGCAGGAGAGGCAATTTCCGCAATGAAATCGGTAATTATCGACAAATTAACCCTTTTTGGTGCTGTCAATAAGGCCCACCTCCACGAAACTCCCTACGCTCAAATGTTAGCGGGATTATCAGTTATCAGCAAACAGTAATCAGTTATCAGTAGATATCTGCAATTCACTGAAAAAATACGGGTTAATCAACCAGAAAGACTTTTAGTCTTGAGATAATATTAGCGGTCGGTCTAGTAAGCTGAAACCTCATATTTGATAACTGGTAACTGATCACTGAGATAAAATGCCGATGAAAAAATTAATTCTAGCCACGAGTAATCCGGGTAAATTAGCAGAGATAGGCGAATACTTAACTGATATCGACCTAGAATTGCAGTTAAAACCCGATGATTTAGAGATAGAGGAAACAGGGGCGACTTTTGCCGAAAATGCCTATTTAAAAGCTGCTCAAATTGCCCTAACATTGGGAGAATGGTCGATTGCCGATGATTCGGGATTGGAAGTAACCGGGTTAGGAAATGGCCCGGGGATTTACTCGGCCCGCTATGGTGAAAATGATCGAGAAAGAATCGATCGCCTCGTCAGAGAATTAGGGGATAATCAGGATCGTTCGGCCCGTTTTGTCTGTGTAATTGCGATCGCGCGTCCCGATGGTGAGATTGCCTTGAGCGCCACAGGAATCTGCACGGGAGAAATTCTCACCAGTCCTAGGGGTAAAGGTGGTTTTGGTTACGATCCGATTTTTTATGTCCCGGAATACGCTTTAACCTTTGCGGAAATGTCTCCGGAATTAAAAAGAAAAATCAGCCACCGAGGACGAGCTTTTGAGCAATTGCTGCCCCATCTCAAGACTCTCGCGGGTACAAATTCATTAAGGCTCTGACTTGTTCAGCATGATAAGAGCTTCTTGTCAAGGGACTCGCAACAATTTGTAAAAATCCCAGAGACTCACCGTATTCGCGCCAAGCGTGGAACTGTTCAGGGGTGATAAATTCCTGCACACCGAGATGTTTTGACGATGGTTGCAGATACTGCCCGATGGTGAGAATATCACAATCGACGGCCCGTAAATCGCCCATCACTTGCCGCACTTCCTCATCGGTTTCCCCCAATCCCACCATAATGCCCGATTTTGTGTAGGTAGCGGGAACAATAGCGCGAGCGCGCTGCAATAATTCTAGGGAACGCTGGTAATCACCCTGGGGACGCACGCGACGATAGAGACGGGGGACAGTTTCGGTATTGTGGTTTAAAACTTCAGGTTTAGCGGCAAGAATCAAAGCTAAAGCCTGCCAATTGCCGCAAAGATCGGGAATCAGCACTTCGATGGTGGTTTTTGGAGAAATGCGGCGAATTTCCTCGATACAACGGACAAATTGACTAGCACCCCCATCAGCCAAATCATCGCGATTGACAGAAGTGATCACTACATGATTAAGATCAAGACGTTGCACTGCTGCCGCTAGTCGCAGGGGTTCCGTGGAGTCTAAAGGTTGGGGTTTTTTCTCAAAATCGATGTCACAGTAAGGACAGGCGCGAGTGCAAGCAGGACCCATAATTAAAAAGGTAGCCGTCCCCGCGTGGAAACATTCGCCGATATTGGGACAGGAAGCCTCCTCACAAACGGTATTTAAGCCTAAATCGCGTAAAACCTCCTTAACACTGCCAACTCGCTGCCATTGCGGTGCTTTTACCCGTAACCACTCTGGTTTAACCGTCACGCCTGAATTACTCCGATAATTTTTGCCTATATTTCTAATATCCTAGCAAGTTTCGACCCACTCAGGGCCGAATATGCTATGATAATTTAGCTAAAGACTTTCGGGATGTAGCGCAGCTTGGTAGCGCACTTCGTTCGGGACGAAGGGGCCGCAGGTTCGAATCCTGTCATCCCGATTAAAGACAATCAAGGGGAGAGGCAAAATCGGCTCTCTTGGGTTTGCTTGGTAAAATTTGTTCTAAGATATAGTCCTGCTGGCGCGGGAGTGGAAAGAACGGCTGCGTTACGGCAATATGCAGAGTTTGATTTTTTCCCCAAAAACAAGCACCAACCCCCCCCCTGTGGTGCGTTACGGCAATATGCAGAGTTTGATTTTTTCCCCAAAAACAAGGGATTGCCTAACGCACCCTACCCAACTTTATCTGACAACGCCCAAAAAAATGCGTTAAGTTTAACCTTAACGCTTGTTTTTTCCATTATTTGTTATTGTATGGCAGTGACGACTAGCTCTTGCGACGAGCGAAAGCACCAGCACCAGCAACGGCTAAGATACCCAGGATAGCAGAGGGTTCGGGGACACTGATGTTTTGTGGTGTTTGTGTGAAGGTGTTAGTGAACGCGCTGAACTGTGGAGGCTGAATGCCCGGCCCAGGTGCTTGGGTGACTGTGATTTTATCGAGGACGGTCAATTCTGTCAGGTCTGGTGGAACTGCGATCGGACCAGCCGTGCCGCCACCTGGACCTGGTATACTGAGAGTGTGGCTAAATCCGCCGGCACCAGTGATCAGCTTACTCGATGCGAACCCCTTGGTTTCTCCAGGTATGTCCACACCAAGAGAGACATTGGCGAACATCGCACTACTACCCGGCAAGATTTTAATTTTGTATTGCAGAGCAAACTCTGTGCCTAGGGCCGAGGGAAGTGCGACACCCCGAGTGTAACTGATTCGGTGTACGTCTCCTGTTCCCAGCACGCCCTCAGAGTGTGAGATGGTTATCATACCGCTAACAAAATTGTTGTAATCAACCCCAGAGGATGAACCATTAACAGTGGCGGAAACAGGTACGTAAACCTTGTCCATATCCTGGCAGCCCTCGGGTCCGAGGGCAAGGAAAGCCGAAAGAACCTGAAAAGTAGGACATGTCACCAGCGCCGCCTGGGCGGGGGCAACACCGGAAAAGCCAAAAGCGGCAACGCTGCCTGCGGTGGCAATGGCAACAGTGGCTGCTCTCTTAGAGAAGTCTTTGATCATTTTAGGTTGTTTGCTAATTGATTAAACTAGGGACGAATGTGGTCATCCGCCTCTTTGAATACATTTATAACATCAGTCCGACGAAGTGTCAAGTGGGCAGATTGAAAAGTTGCGGACAAATCTCCTGGCTTCCCCGTTTCCCCACTTCCCCACTCTCCTGATATTATCGTAGGGGCGAATTGCATTCGCCCTCTTTGAACAACTTCTGCTGCTCACCACAATAATTTGTTACCTAAAATGTCGGATGAATGCCCCCGTTAGATTTTTCGACAAAGATACTCACCTTTGCGGGGGATGAAATCCGACCAGAATATTAGCAACGGAGCATCGGTTTAATTCCACCATCTGTGGGTAAACGGCGAACTCTGTTATTATTGAGGCTTTTTATGCCTACGGCAATCCCAAACCCTGGCTACCGAGTCAACGGGAAACCGAACAAGCGCTCGCTCTTAGCCGTCAATATCAATTATTTGCCACCTGTAGCACCGATTCCCACGGTAAATCTTTATTACATCGCATTTAGCCCAATTGCGGGATTAACTGTAAAATAACTAAATTGACTAAACTCGATCCCTTCTTGATCGAGTCTTGGTTTTTTATGGCCAAAAACAGAGAAATGGGGAAGTGGGAATTATAAATTATGAATTATGAAGTGGGGAAGTGGGGAAGTGGGGGAAGTGGGGAATTTCAACTAAAAACCCCAACACCCTAATACCCCAACACCCCAACACCCCAACACCCCAACACCCTAACACCCCAACACCCTAACATTTAATCCCCTGAATGAAAGATTTATTCCTTGACACTTGCTGGTTAATTCCCATTTATGGCTTAATTGGTTCGATTTTAACCCTACCTTGGTCTTTAGGCATTATTAGTCGCACCGGTCCGCGGCCGGCCGCTTATATTAACCTCTTGATGACCGTCTTAGGGTTAATACACGGATCGATCGCTTTTAATCAAATTTGGCATCGGGTAAAAGTGGCCGATCTTAGTTTATCCCTTTCGATCGAACTTTCTCCCGTCAGTTTGGGGACGCTGGAAGTGATTACCCTCATCAGTCTCTTGGCCCAAATCTATGCCCTTGGCTACATGGAAAAGGATTGGTCTTTGGCAAGATTTTATGGCTTAATGGGCTTTTTTGAGGCAGCTTTGGGGGGAATTGCCCTGAGTGATTCCCTACTATTCAGTTACGCTTTCCTAGAGATGTTAACGGTCTCTACCTATCTCCTCGTCGGTTTTTGGTATGCTCAACCTTTGGTAGTAACCGCGGCGCGAGATGCCTTTTTAACCAAGCGCGTCGGCGATATTATTTTATTGATGGGTTTGGTGGCTCTGTCTAGTTACGGAGAGGGATTGAGTTTTTCTCAGTTAGAAAATTGGGCAGTAAATAACCCTGTGCCACCTCTGACGGCGACTTTGTTAGGATTAGCCCTTATTGCTGGTCCAACGGGTAAATGCGCCCAATTTCCCCTGAATTTGTGGCTAGATGAGGCGATGGAGGGACCCAATCCAGCTGGAATCATGCGGAATTCGATCGTGGTTTCGGCGGGGGCCTATGTTTTAATTAAGCTGCAGCCGGTGTTTACCCTATCTCCGATCGCTGCCAATGTTTTAATAGTGTTGGGGACAATGACGGCAATCGGTACTTCTCTGATGGCCCTATCCCAAATTGATATTAAACGGGTTTTATGCCACTCCACCAGTGCCTATCTCGGTTTGGTCTTTATTGCGGTGGGATTAGGTCATGTAGATATCGCTTTACTAATTTTATTCTCCCATGCGATCGCAAAAGCTTTATTGTTTATGAGCGCAGGGGCATTAATTCTCACCACCAGTAACCAAAATATCACGGAAATGGGGGGAATTTGGGCAAGAATGCCCGCTACAACCACGGCTTTTTTAGCCGGTTCCGCGGGGATGACGGTTTTAATGCCCCTGGGGATGTTTTGGACGTTAAAAAAGTGGTTAAGTGGTGAATGGGCGATTCCTTGGTGGTTATTAGCGGTTTTAATCTTTGTTAATTGTCTTAGCATCGTCAATCTCACCAGGGTATTTCGTTTAGTCTTTTTGGGACAAACCCAAAGTAAAACCCATCGCACCCCGGAAGTGGCTTGGCCGATGGCTTTGCCCATGGTATCATTGATTTTAATCGCTTTATTGGCCCCGATTATTCCCCTACGTTGGGATTTTTGGCTATCTTTCACCAATCCTCTCGTTAATAACCAGAGTTTTACTATTGTCTGGGGTTTTCCCTTACTGATAGCCTCTGGAGTAATTGGCCTAGTTATCGGGTTAATGGTAGAGTTAAGACGAGCTTGGGCGAGACCAACCGGGTTAATCCTGCGATTCCTGCAAGATTTGTTCGCTTATGACTTCTATCTGGCTCGCATCTATCAGTTTACCGTGGTTTTAGCGGTGGGGAGCTTGTCAAAAATTACCGCTTGGCTCGATCGTTATATTATTGATGGTCTGGTTAATTTAGTCAGTTTAGCGACGATTTTTAGCGGCAGCGCCTTAAAGTATAATGTTTCTGGTCAATCGCAATTTTATGTCTTGACTATTCTTTTGGGAATAGGGGGATTAATCTGGCTCTTATTAAACGGTCAATGGTCACTGATAACTAATTATTGGTCATCCCTGTTGACTCATTGAACCTCTGTGCATCAGTCCCTAGTCTCGCGGGTGCGGACTAGGGAAGAGGAAAGCAGGGTGATGAACATGATCGACGAGGAAAAAATCTCCACACTTCGACACGGCTCAGTGACCACTTGGTCTATTTGTGTTATAATGGGTTGGTCAAAAATGCTGGTGTAGCTCAGTGGTAGAGCAGCTGATTTGTAATCAGCCGGTCGCGGGTTCAAATCCCATCACCAGCTTCTGGGAAAACCAACTGTTTTCAGTCCCGACAAGGCTTTGGTGGCTTGTTTCGCAGCAAGGTTTACTGATTCTGTCGGTCTTTTTTGGTCATTGTTGGGTCAGTTTAGAGCAGAGATTGAGATAAGGATTGAGATAAGAGTATTGCCCGCATTCCGCACTTCAAACACACTTCAAAATGTAGTATGAGCAAAATATGATGGAAGTCACACCTAAAAATGAAACCAAACCGAAATTTAAGCAAGCCTCAAGAATTTACTGAAAGTGAAACTTGTTAAAAACTTAAATTTAAACAGGATAAAACTCAAGTGATATGATCATGACTCATAACACTTTGTTTTTGATTAATCTTGATTTTCTGGAAATTTAGCCACTAGATTGGCTTAGTTGATGAGATAATATTTTTGACAATTAATCGAAAAATATTGAAGAATATTAAGAATTTTATCAGTTAAATTGCTAACCATCTTTTCCCCATTAATTACCACCAGATGGATTCCTTGTAATTCTTGAAATATCCATCTCATTGTCGGTCTATTTATCAGTTTTCCTAATTGATTTTTAATCATTTCTCCGCGACTCTGTAGTTCATTCCTGAGCTTTAGAAAGCCCAATGCTATAAACTAACAAACATAATCCCATTAACATTCCCATTGTTTCAATTCTTTGAGGGGTTTTCAAAAATACACTATCGGCTAAAAATAAGGGGTCTTTGAGAAACCGAAAACCCCGTTCACAAGATTGTTGCGCTTTGTCTTCCCTGATACCAAATTTCTAAATCCATGACAGACATCCACGCTCGAATGCTTGCCAAGCCTGCATTCGTTGTGACGCGAATAAAGAAAAATGGTATGAGCATTTCTTCTGATGATAATTCTTCCGTATTTAGCACATTGGTAGCTATAATAAACTTGCCTGCTTTAGCGATTTCTTGGGCGATTACTGCCGAGTTTTCTTGAATAATTCCTTGACAATTACTGACTTCTTTTTTTTGCTTATTTAACTTTTGCTTATATTCTATCCCCGCAATGTAATGATATTTTAGTTGCTTTGTAAATTGTTTGACTTCAGCTTTAAGTTCAGCCAGAGTAACGGCTCTTTTTCCCTGCCATTTGCTCAACTGTTTCTCTATTTGTTCCCTTTCTTTTTTCACTTTTTTCTCTATTTTTTCTTCCTCGGCTTTTTGTCTCATTTCACTTAATACTATTAGCCATCTTTGCTTAACCCCGTGATAATTAACTTCTTGCTCCTTATACTTATATCGACTATCTTCGCTCATTCTTAACTCGTATTCTGGAACATTTGTCATAATTTCTTGGGCTTTTTTGCTTGTTAGTGGAACCCGCGTTAGCCATTTAGTCTTTCCTAATCTATGTAAGTTCTTGGCTGTATATAAAGCACTATCTGCTACATAGATTGTTGACCAATTCAGATTACTTTGACACTTCTCAATTAGTTCACCAAAGATAGTTTTATCTGATTCATTTCCCGACCCGATTCTCATTAATAGTGGAACATCCCCATCACTACTTACCATCAAATCAATCATAAATTGCTTCAAATCTGGACGACGATCTCTTGAATATCCGTGAGTTATTTCGATACTTCCCTTTCCTCCTTCTTCTAATTTATATTCTCCCTCAACCGATATTGAACTCGAATCTAAATGACTATATTTTGGGTTAATTTGATATTTTTCAACTACTTTTAGAGATATATTTATCCATAATTTCTCTAGAGAATATCTCCAGATTTCATCCATTACTCTCCCAATTTTATGCTCATTTATTTCCTCGGCTTTGATTCCTTCTCCCAGTAGCTCTTCTACGGGTTTATTAGCAAAAAATTGAGGAAATAAATACAAGGGTTTCGAGATAAAATCTAATCCATTGATAATTATTCCTTTGACTATTTGACCCGCCGTTACTTTTTCGAACCTATCTATTCCTACAGCCTCATTAACAATACTTTCTATTTCTAATTCATCAATCAGACCTGCTACTAATCCCAAATGGTCTAAGTTTTTGATTTCTATTTCTGCTCTCATTTTAGTCAACGATGTTTCCTTTTTTT